>JAFANO010000124.1 GCA_019232645.1 Planctomycetaceae bacterium
TTCGTCGATCACGACCACCTTCAAGGACATCTCGATCGGCGGAGCCACGCAATGGATCGGGTGGGACCCGGTAGCCAAGCATCTGCGATCGTGGACGTTTGAAACCAACGGTGGCTTTGGCAAAGGCACCTGGGCCAGGGACGGCAACAAGTGGGTCATCAAGACAACTGGGGTCCTTCGGGACGGAAAGAAGCTGGCGGCGACGAACATCCTCACGCGCATCGATGGGGATACCATGAGCTGGCAAGCCAAGGATCGAACCGAGGATGGGAAACCGCTCCCCGACGTCGAGGAAATCAAGATGAAACGAGTCAGGTGAATCAGTCCCTCGCTCAGACAGCCTCCGAATGGAATCACCCGTCTTCAAATCGGAGGCGGGGACTGGTAAGGACGGGAAAGACCCACAAGGCGATTTGGTGGTTCAAGGAGAAGACCCATGAAGTGGAAGCTCCTCTTCCTCGCGCTGGCGACGACCATTCTGGTGCTGGGAACGTCCTCGAAGGCTCAGGCGTGGGGTGCCTATCATGCTGGCTATACCCACGTCGGACCCAGCGGCGCCTATCATGCGGGCTACACCGCCGCGGCTGGCCCCCATGGGGCATACTCCGGCGGCCACGCCTCCGCCTACGGCGCGCAGGGCGGCGCTTATCACGCCGGCTATGGCTACGGGGCTCACAATGGCGAGGCTGCTTACGGAGGATATCGCTCTTACACCCCAAGCGATTCTGGCGGGTATGCCGCTGGCGGATACCACTACGGCGGGGCATCTGGCGGCGGGTATAGGGCTGGCGTTTATCGTCCTTGGTAGTTCTTCCCGCACTCAGCCTTGACACGAAGGGACACCCGATGCGCGGACCTTGCAAACCATCCCACGTCGTCGTACTTACCCTTTCCTTGGGCGTGCCGTGTGCCATGCTCGCGACGGCCCAGCAGCCACCCGGCGCACGGACCGCCGCGGAATCGGTAAAGACGGACGGCTTGCCTCACGCCGATCCACCCTTCAAGGGCGTCGCCCACCGGACGCTCGCGGGCTCGAAGCCGGATTTCCCCCAGCCGGTGAAGCCACCCAAGGACGCACCGAACGTGCTGCTAGTGCTGATCGACGATGCCGGCTTCGGCAACCCGTCCACCTTCGGCGGTCCCTGCCAGACGCCCACGCTCTCGAAGCTGGCCACGGAGGGTCTCCGCTACAACCGCTTCCACGTCACGGCGCTCTGCTCCCCCACCCGCGCGGCGCTGCTCTCCGGGCGTAACCACCACGCGGTCGGCTTCGGCTCGATCGCCGAGTTCGCGGGCGGCTGGCCCGGCTACAACTCGACGTGGCCCAAGAGTGCGGCCAGTGTCGCCCGGATCCTCCAGGGGAACGGCTATTCCACGGCCGCCTTCGGCAAGTGGCACCTGACGCCCGACAATCAGCAGGGTGCCGCCGGCCCGTTCGATCGTTGGCCGTGCGGCCTGGGGTTCGACTACTTCTACGGATTCCTCGGCGGCGCGTCGGGCCAGTACGACCCGGTCCTGACCGAGAACAACAGGATCATCGGTGTGCCCGCGGGGAAGGACTACTACCTCCCCGACGACCTCACCAATCGCACGATCCGCTGGATCCACGACCAGAAGGCCCAGTCGCCCGACAAGCCGTTCTTCGTCTACTACGCCACGGGCGCCAGCCATTCGCCGCACCACGTGCCCAAAGCGTGGGCCGACAAGTACAAGGGCAAGTTCGACCAGGGGTGGGACCGGCTCCGCGAGGAGACGTTCGCTCGGCAGAAGGAGCTGGGCGTCATCCCCGCGAATGCCAAGCTCACGCCGCGCGACCCGGCGTTCCCGGCCTGGGACTCGCTCTCGCCGGCCGAGAAGACGCTCTACGCCCGCCAGATGGAGGTCTACGCGGGCTTCCAGGAGAACACCGATGATCAGGTTGGACGCTTGGTTCAGGCGATCGAGGAGACGGGCCAGGCCGACAACACGCTGATCATTTACATCTGGGGCGACAACGGCTCCAGCATGGAGGGCACGGAGACCGGGACGTTCAACGAGATGACGACGATCACGGGCATTCCGCTGACGGCGGAACAGCAGCTTAAACTCATCGACGCGTACGGGGGTATGGACGCCTGGGGTGGCCCGGTCATGCAGCCCCACTTCGCCTGCGCCTGGGCATGGGCCGGCAACACGCCCTTCCAGTGGGGCAAGCAGGTGGCTTCCCACCTCGGGGGCATCCGAAACCCGATGGTCGTCTCCTGGCCCGCGCGCATCAAGGACCGGGGTGGCCTGCGGAGCCAGTTCACCCACTGCATCGACGTCACCCCGACCATCCTTGAAGCGGCCGGCATCCCGCAGCCCAAGCAGGTCGACGGGATCGACCAGATGCCGATGCACGGGACAAGCTTCATCGACACGTTCGACGACGCCAGCGCGAAGGAACGCCACACACAGCAGTACTTCGAGATCTTCGGCAACCGAGCCATGTACAAGGACGGTTGGATCGCCTGCTCCCGCATCGACCGATCGCCCTGGAGTACCGACCCGGCACAGTTGAAGAAATTCGGCCCAGGTAGTGGCTGGGACCCCAACAAGGACAAGTGGGAGCTG
>JAFANO010000321.1 GCA_019232645.1 Planctomycetaceae bacterium
AAATTTCAGATTTGAAATTTGAGATTTCTAATTTCAAATTTCAGATTTCAAATCTGAGATTTCGGATTTCCAATCAGCAGACCAAGCACACGAAATCCCTGGAATCCGTAGAAGCCGATCGAGAGGGATTGCGCCGGTCGGGGACGGGGCGAGACGAGGGTCGCCCGTCGCCTACCGTCGCACGAGGCCGCCGCGGGCTCGGGACCGGCCTCGTCCATCGCCCCTCGTGGGGACGGTGGGGCCCGCTGGACTCGCCATGCGTCCGAGCCGATGGTCCTCATCAGGAGTGTACGAGTGGTCCGAATTCGCATGAAATCGTTCGGCCGACGCCACCGCCCCTTCTTCCGGATCTGCGCCATGGACGCGCGGTCGCCGAGGGACGGCCGGGCGATCGAGGAGCTCGGGCATTATGACCCGATGGTCCGCAACCCCGAGGCGCGCACCGTGCTCAACGCCAGCCGGATCCGCTACTGGCTGTCGGTCGGCGCGCAGCCGAGCGAGAAGGTGCAGGTGCTCCTGAACAAGGCCGGGATCAAGAAGCCCGCGCCCGGCGAGCCCTGGCAGCTCCCCGAGACCCCGGCCGCGACCGAGGCCGAGACCGAGACCCCGGCGCAGACCACGGCCCCGGACCAGGCCCCGGCCCCGGCCCCGACGGAAACCCCGACGACCTCGTGAGCTCGTGAACCCGGCCCGACGATGCCGCCGCCGCTCCGCTTCGACCTGCTGACGCTGTTCCCGGGCCTCTTCGACGGCTTCCTGACCGAGAGCATCCTCAAGCGTGCGATCGCGCAGGGGCTGGTCGAGGTGCACCGCTGGGACATCCGCGACTGGGCCGAGGGGAAGCACCGGCAGGTGGACGACCGGCCCTTCGGGGGCGGCCCCGGCATGGTCCTGATGGCCCCGCCGACGGTCGCGGCCGTCGAGGCGGTCCGGGCCATGGCCGATCCCCCCGGCCGGCTGATCGCGCTGACACCGCAAGGCCGAAGGCTCGACCAGGCTTGGATCCGCGAGCTGGCCCGCGAGCCCAGGCTGGTCCTGCTCTGCGGGCGGTACGAGGGGTTCGACGAGCGGATCTTCGAGGTCCTGGAGCCCGAGCGGCTGTCGATCGGCGACTACGTCCTCTCCGGCGGCGAGGTCCCGGCCATGGTCGTCGTGGACGCCGTCATGCGGCTGGTCCCCGGCGTCCTCGGCGACGCCGAGAGCGCCGTCGACGAGTCGTTCGGGCCCGACGGCGGCCTGGAATATCCCCACTACACCCGCCCCCGCGAATTCCGAGGCCGGGTGGTCCCCGAAATCCTCCTGGGTGGCGACCACGCCGCGATCGCTCGCTGGCGGCGCCAGAACCGACGATAACGAGAGCGATCAGAAATGAGGTGAGTTATGCAGAATCACTTGATGGAAGCGGTCGAACAATCGAGCATGAAAGCGTCGGTGCCGAAGTTCGAGATCGGCGACACGGTGGACGTGCACGTACGGATCCTCGAAGGCGAGAAGGAGCGGATCCAGATCTTCAATGGCGTGGTGATCGCCAAGTCGGGCACCAAGACGCGCGAGATGTTCACCGTGCGCCGGATCGTCCAGGGCGAGGGCGTGGAGCGGAAGTTCCCGGTCCATTCGCCCCGGATCGCCGACATCGTGGTGAAGCGGTCGGGCAAGGTCCGCCGGGCGAAGCTGTATTACCTCCGGAACCTCTCGGGCAAGGCGGTCCGGCTCAAGGAGCGGTTCCCCGCCGGCAAGGCCACGCCCGCCGAGGCCAAGGCCGCCAAGGCCGAGCGCCGCGCCCAGAAGGCCGCCGCCAAGAAGGCCAGGGCCGAGGCCGCCGCCGAGGCCAAGGCCGAGGCCGCCGCCACCGTCAAGGAGGAGTAAGGCCGAATCCTGGCCCGAGCGGCGATCCGAGACTCCGTTCGGCGCGAGTCTCCTGACTCCGCCGTTTCGGGGACCGAAGGTCTCCTGCTCCCGACGATCTGCCGGGACCGTGGAGAGCTTCGGTCGACGAGGTGGCAAGGTCGGGAGACCTTGCCACAACAGGGGGCCCTTTCGGGTCTTGAGCGGACCCTTCTGTATGTGTTTCGGGGAACGTCCCAAAGCGTAAGTTTGGAACTTGACACTTCTTGGGATCAAGTCGTCGCGCCGATCGGTGTGGGCATCCCGAGCAGATCCCAGAACCGGTAGCTGGGCAGCTTCAGGCCCAGATGCTCATACGGGCAACGCCCACGGCGTTTCCCCTCACGAAACGCGCGGCAGTTCCAGTACAGGCGCTTCAGGTCCAGCAGGTCCTGCGTCACCGTCCGGTGCCGCGACTGGTGCATCCGCAGCACGCTGTTCATACACTCCACCGCACTGCTGGCACGCACCGCCTGACGCAACACCCGCGCCACCCCTCGATACGACTCGTGCCAGTTCGCACCCGTCTGGTGGCAGATCACCCGTTGCACCAGATGCACCACATGGCCCGCGCCCGCGATCATCCCTGCGGTCGTCGCTGGCGGTCGCTGCCGACGCAGCCACCACAGCCGCACCAACTCACCACGCAAGGGTCCCTCAGGCACGACTTCCTGCAACTGACGGTGCAGCCGATCCAGGAAGGTCAACGTCTCCGCCGCCTGGAGGTAGTTCCGGACCTTGGACCACTCGCGCCCCGACAACTGAGGCAGCGCCCGCGCGATCTGCTCCTGCGCCCAAGGGCGCTCATTCAACCGACCATCGGGACGAAACACTTGCAGTGCCGCGCGGGCAATCTCCCAACCCGCTTCCGATCGTTCGTACTGCTGGAACGCCGTTGCCGCCTTCGTCCAGGCGCAGCGCGCCGCGACCGCCGCGCCCCGCGCATCGTGGCCCTGTTGCTGCGCGTGCGCGACCCGGCGATCGGCCGCTTCGGCCTGTTCCCAGAGCCGTTCCACGCGGCTCCAGATCTGGCGCAAGGCGCGTCGCGCCTCCTGGGTGGTGTGGAACACATCGAGGCCGTTCTCCAACGGGCATTGCCCGTCCTGTTGCCGTTGCTGTTGCACCGCAGCGATCCCGGCTTGGAGGCCCGTCCCCGCATCCGCCAGGACGTACGAGAGCGCCGGAAAGTTCTGCAACGCCCGCGACCAAGTCGCCCCCGTGCGATCGTGGGCCTTCTGGCCCAAGAACCAGACCATGCTGGCCGGCTCGACACCCACCAGCACCGGGCGTCGGTGGAAGAAGATCTCATCAAGGCAGCCGACGAGCACCAATGCCTGGCACTGCGCATCGAGGTGCTTCAGGACCCGCCCCGCCGCGATCCCGGCGGCTTTGATCCAGCGGTGCAGCGTGGCTCGACCGGGGCGTGCCTGCACCCCCAGGATCAGGGCCAACAGGGCAAGGACTTGGTTGAGGCTCAGGCCCATCGCCGTGGCGATGACGGTGAACTGACGCTGCTTGTCCTTGGGGAACTCGATCGTCTGAGCGAGCCAGTCCCAGAGTTGAGCATTCTCCTGCTGGAGTTGTTGATTCCGCGCGAGCAATTCGGCGCGCGTCGGCCCTCCGGAATGCTCGGCCTCGACGGCGGCTCGGACCTTCTGGGCATGGTCGTAGACGGTCTGTCGGCTACAGTCGGCAGCCTCGGCCTGATGAGTGACGTCGCCGTGTGCACCAGCCAGGCGCGCGGCGGCATTGGCGATCCAGACGACGACAGGTATCTTGAGCACGGGGGTGGGCCCTCTTGGGTGCGGGTCACGACAACAACCCCACCCATGGGGTCCACCCCCACAAACAATCAAGACGATTTTGCTTGACGTTGCAAAGTGTCAACTTCAAGAGAGCCTATTTCGCTCAAATTGAGACGTTCCCGACGCAAAACCTCTGACTTGTGCAACATATTTTGCGACAAGCGGACCGAGACGCTGACTCAAAAAACCCTGTGTTTGCCGAGCAATTTCTTCAAATGGCCCCTGGTGTCATGACT
>JAFANO010000474.1 GCA_019232645.1 Planctomycetaceae bacterium
AGTCGACCCGGTCCGCATCGCGCGGCGGACCCTATAAAATCTCTTCGAAAAAGGATACGAGATCTCTTCAGAAAAATGGATCGAGACGTCCGCCGTGATTCCCCACCCTCGCCATCGAGAGGGCACTCCGGCTCGATTGCTCGTGCAGCATCAAAGGGCCTGTTGAGCGAGGCCTACCTCTCCGTAGGGTCTGCTTCAGCCTGCCGTCCGATGCGCCGAGGAGGCAGGCTGAAGCCGACCCTACGGAGGGGTAGGCCTCGCTCAACAGGCCCTTTGATGCTGCACGAGCAATCGAGCCGGCGTGCCCTCTCGATGGCGAGGATGGGGAATCACGGCGGACGTCTCGATCCATTTTTCTGAAGAGATCTCGTATCCTTTTTCGAAGAGATTTTATAGGGTCCGCCGCGCGATGCGGACCGGATCGACTCGCACCCAGGCCGTGTGAGATCCATGGTTCGATCGCACAAGGACGGCCCGCTGCCTCGGGTCGTGATCGTGGGAGCGGGCTTCGGCGGGCTCAACGCGGCGCGGGCGTTGCGCCGGGCGCCGGCCCGGGTGGTCGTGATCGACCGTCGCAACCATCACCTGTTCCAGCCCTTGCTCTACCAAGTGGCGACGGCCGCGCTGAACCCGAGCGACATCGCCTCGCCGATCCGACGGATCCTCCGGGGCCAGGAGAACGTTGAGGTCATCCTGGCCGAGGCTACGGCCGTCGACGTCGCGGCCAGGGCCGTCGTCCTTGCCGACGGCTCGGTCCCCTACGATTATCTGATCGTGGCGACGGGCGCGACGCATTCCTACTTCGGCCACGACGACTGGGCGCGGTTCGCGCCCGGGTTGAAGACG
The DNA here is from genome assembly GCA_019232645.1 of Planctomycetaceae bacterium. Taxonomy (GTDB): domain Bacteria; phylum Planctomycetota; class Planctomycetia; order Isosphaerales; family Isosphaeraceae; genus JAFANO01. The sequence continues at coordinate 847 of JAFANO010000474.1, forward strand.
ATCGAGGACGCGCTGGACATCCGCCGCCGGGTCCTCTTCGCGTTCGAGGCCGCCGAGCGGGAGCCGGACCCGGACCGTCGCCGCGCCTGGCTGACGTTCGTGATCGTCGGCGCCGGCCCGACGGGGGTCGAGATGGCGGGTGCGCTGAGGGAGATCGCGCGGCACGCGCTGGCGCGCGACTTCCGGCACATCGACCCGACGCAGGCGCGGGTGATCCTGCTCGAGGGGGCGCCCCGGGTCCTGCCGGTCTACGTCGAGTCGCTCTCGGAGCAGGCGCGGCGTCAGCTCGCCGACCTGGGGGTCGAGGTCCGGACGGGCCAGATGGTCACCGCGATCGACGCCGAGGGGGTCGGCATCGGCCCCGAACGGATCGCGGCGCGGACGGTGATCTGGGCCGCCGGGGTCGCGGCGTCGCCGCTGGCGCGGTCGCTGGGTGTGCCGCTCGACCGCGCCGGACGCGTCCAGGTCGAGCCGGATCTGACCATCCCGGGCCACGGCGAGGTCGCCGTCATCGGCGATCTGGCCGGCCTCAGCCAGGACGGCCATCCCGTCCCCGGCGTCGCCCCGGCCGCGATCCAGGAGGCCCGGCACGCCGCGCGGAACGTCGTGCGGATGATCCAGGGCCAGCCCCGGCTGCCGTTCCGCTATCGCGACAAGGGCTCGCTCGCCACGATCGGCCGCGCGGCGGCCGTCGCCGACCTGGGCCGCGTCCAGCTCTCGGGCGGGATCGCCTGGCTGGCCTGGCTCTTCATCCATATCCTGTTCCTGATCGGGTTCCGCAACCGGATCCTCGTCCTCATCCAATGGGCGTGGTCGTACGTCACCTACGACCGCGGCGCGCGGCTGATCACCGGCCCGCTGCCGAAGATCGAGGGCGCCGGCCCGGGGACGGGTTGACGCACTGGTGTGCATTTGTACAATGCCCGTCGCGGGATCGCAGGGGAGCTCATGCCGCATGTCGGAGGAACGCCAGAGGTTGATCCGGGAGGTCCGCCAGCGCCTGGAGTCGCTCGGCCGCGCGGGCCTCGACCGCATCGCCATCCCCCTGCCGACGATCGCGGCCGCCGCGCCCGCACCCGCGCCGGCGGACCTTCCGGCCGAGGCGCCGGCCCGCGCACCCGCGCCGGCCCCGGCTTCAGCCCGAGCGTCGTCCGGGACCCTACCCGCTGGTAACGAAGGCATGATCCGTGCCACCCGCCCGGCACCGCCCCGCCGGCCCGCCGCGTTGGCCGCCCCGAGGTCGATGCCGGCCGCCTCGTTGTTTGGCGAGCCCGAGATGGAGCTGCCGCCGGTCGATCCCTCGGAGCGGCCGGCGCAGCTCGCCGCGCTGGCGGCCGAGGTCGCCGTCTGTGCGAGGTGCCCGCACCTGGCCGCCACCCGGACCCGGACCGTCTTCGGCGACGGCTCGCCGACCGCCCGGCTCATGTTCATCGGCGAGGCCCCCGGCGCCGACGAGGACCGGACCGGCCAGCCGTTCGTCGGCCGCGCCGGCGTGCTGCTGACCGACATGATCACCAAGGGCATGGGCCTGGCCCGCGCCGACGTCTACATCGCCAACATCCTCAAGTCGCGGCCGCCCGAGAACCGCGACCCGCTCCCCGACGAGGTCGCGCACTGCCTGCCCTACCTCGAGCGTCAGATCGCCATCATCCGCCCCGAGTTCCTCTGCCTGCTCGGCCGGATCGCCGCGCAGAACTTGCTGGAGACGGCCTTGCCGATGGGCCGGCTCCGCGGCAAGTGGTATCGCTATCGGGGGATCGCCACCATCGTCACCTATCACCCCTCCTACCTGCTCCGCAACCCCGCTGCCAAAAAGGACGCCTGGGAAGACTTGCAGATGCTCATGCAGGCGATGGGCCTGAAGCCCCCCGGCCGCAAGAAGCCCTGAAATCGAACCCGGACGAGGCCGCCCGGCCCGGGATCAGGATTCGGAGATGTCGGCGAACCGGGTGATGGCTACCATCTCGTCGCGGCGCACGAGCACCCTGGCGCGGTTGCGGCGGATGCCGAAGCGGACCGAGTCGAAGACGTAGGTCTCGCGGTTCTTCTTGCTGTCGCGGAAGTCGTGCAGGTCGGCGTCGACGAGCTCCAAGAAGACGCGGTCGTAGGCGACCAGCGTCCCGAGGCAGACGTAGGTCGAGGCCATGTCGACGACGACCACCTGGCCGATCAGCGCATCGAGCAGCAGGGCGTGAGGTTGGTCCATGGCTCCCGGAGACTCCTGGGGGTTGTTCTATCAGCATGAAGGGCCCGCGCTCGTCGCGAGACGCGGACCATCGAGGAGGTCGCTTGGGGGGATCCAGGGATTGGGCGTCGGTTCGCCTTGACGAATTTTAGGGGCGGGGCTATGGTCCCGCCACCATGTCACCCAATAACCCCGTTCTCATCGCCGGCCTGACCGCGTTGGGTCTGATCGGGTTCGCGACGCGTTGCGACGCCGACCCGGCGCCGCCCGCATCGCCCGCGCCGTCGCCGGCGGTGCTCCTGTTATCCAACGGTTCGACCCAGCAGGGGCTCGTCACCGTCGACGGCGGCAACTACGTGCTGCACTGCCGCGGGGGCAAGATCCCCGTGCCGAGGTCCAAAGTCATCCGGGTCTTCGACACGCTCGAAGACGTCTATCGGTACAAGCGGACCCAGTTCCCCGAGGTCGATCCCGACGAGCACATGAAGCTGGCCCGCTGGTGCCTGACCAGCCGGCTCAAGGCCGAGGCGAAGGAGGAGTTACGGGCCGTCCTGGCGCTGAGCCCCGCGCACGCGCAGGCCCGTGCCATGCTCGAGTCGATCGAGAACGAGGAGGAACGCGTCGCCCTGCCGCCCCGCGACTCCGCGCTGGTCCGGACCTCGGCCGAGGTCGCCGAGGGGCCGAGCCGTCGGCCCGACGAGGTCAACCCGGCCGACCTCCGGCGCATGCGGGCGGCGATGAACCTCCCCGACACGCCCCAGATCTTCGACCTGCCCCCGGCCCTCGCCGTCAAGCGGGCCAACGAGTTCGCCCACGGCGTCCACCCGGTGCTCCAGGCCTACTGCGCCAAGTGTCACGACACGCAATATCCGGGCCGCTTCCAGCTTATCCCGATGAAGGCCAGGCGCGACCGGACCCCCGACGTCTTCCGGGCCAACCTCGACGCGACGCTCGCCCTGATCGACCCGCGGAACCCGCCCAAGAGCGAGATCCTCTCCCGCTCGCTGGTGCCGCACGGCACGGGCCCGAACGCGCGGCCGATCTTCCGGGGCGCGAACGACCCGGCCTACCAGATCCTTTCGTCCTGGGTCAACAGCCTGCACGGCTCGAGGCCCGGCGACGGCGTGACCTCCTCGGCGCTCGCGCCTCCGGCGCCTGCCGGCGGCGAGGGCTTCGCGACCACCCGGGGCGGCCCGGCCCCCCTGCCGCTGACCCCGACGCCCCCTTCGGACGCCCGGCCAGCACCGCTGCCGCCGCCGAACCCGGCGGCCCCCCTGCCCCCCGTCCAGCTCCTCCCCGGCAGCGACTCGGGCAAGCAACCCTACCCGCCCCCGGTCGCTGAGCGACCGGCCCCCTCCATGCTCGGCGGCCCCCGGCCCAACCTCAACCCGAACCCTGGCGCCGGGCGGCCGCAAGTCTCCCCGCCCGCGTCGGTCGCCGCGACTCCGGCCTCGACCCCCGCCGGCATGCCCCCCTTGCCTCCCGAGGCGCCGGCGGCCGCCGTCCCGGCCGACGCCGATGGCGACGCCCCGGGGAAGAAACGCAAGCCGCTCCAGATCGATCCGGCCCTCCTCGAACGCGCGCTGATGAACCGCTACACGCCGCAGTGAGCGTGGGATGACGGCGGAGATGGCTCTTCCTCCAAGGCCGGGTCGCCCGGGTGATCCGGGGCCGCCCGGCCTTGCTTTTCGTCCGGGCTCGGGGCACTCGTGCCTTGACGCGCGGGGGACGGGTCTACAACGTTTGAGGGATCGCGGGTGCGGAGGCCCTGCGAGACCGACGTCGAGATGCCCCGCCGACGTGGGGGTTCCCGTGACCGCGCCGATGCTCCGACTGGTGTTCGACTCGGCTTATGTGCTGGCGCTGACCGCCTGGGTGGGCAGTCTCTTGTTCTTCTCGTTCGGCGTCGCGCCGATCATCTTCCCGGTGCTGGGGGCCGAGGCGGGGGGCAAGTTCGTCCGGGCGCTCTTCCCGCGCTATTATGCCTGGGGCGCGATCTCGGGGGCGATCGCCCTGCCGTCGTACGTGGCGGTCCCGCTTTGCTTCCCCGAGTACCGCGGCCCAAGGGTGGCGGTCGAGGCGCTCACGATCCTGGCGAGCATCCTGATCATGCTCTACGCGGGCAACACGCTGACGCCGGCCATCAACGCCGCGCGCGATGCCGGCCCGTCGGAGCAACGGCGGTTCGACCGGCTGCATCGCCGCGCGGTCCGGCTCAACGGCGTGGTCCTGGCGCTGGGGGTGGGCCTGCTGATCGGCTTCGCCACTCGCCCCGCGCCCCGGACCTCGGGGATCATCGAGCGCGGCCCCGGCGAGGTGTCGCGCGCCGGCTCGGGCGGGGCGCCAGATGGGGCGACCGCCGCGTCGGGCCGGGTCGCGCGGCCGGTCGACGTGAGGGCTCCGGGATCGTCGCCGGGCCGTTGAGCGGCGGGCCGCGACCTGAAGAGACTGGCGTGCGCCGCGTCACCTGTCGTAAACTCGTGAAGTCACGCGGGCTCGGTTGGCCTATCCCTTGACCCGATCGGGGGGCGTCGCCGGGGTGCGCGGGCCCGACCCTCGACGAT
>JAFANO010000481.1 GCA_019232645.1 Planctomycetaceae bacterium
TGGTCCTGCGTGGAGGCGAGGATGTAGGTCTCGCCCGTCTTGCAGGCCTCGGCCCCGGTGCGGATCCCTGGGGCGTCGGACCTCCGGAGCGGGTAGGTGTTGAACCCCGCGCCGTTGCCCACCCGACCCGCGGCGGTCCGGCCGTAGCCCAGGAAGAGCGTCACCGACTCGTCGGCGTGGCCCGGCGTGACCCAGACGGGGACCTTCAGGTCGCCGTCCCGGGTGCTCAGCACGATCATGTCGCCGCTCGAGAGGTGGAGCCGCTCGGCCAGGGCCGGGCTGACCTGCGCCGGGTTGTCCCAGGTGAGCTTCGTCAGCGGCTTGGGCAGCTCCTGGAGCCAGCCGTTGTTGGCGTGGCGGCCGTCCCCGATCGTCGGGTCGGGGCGGAAGACGAGCTCCAGGCCCTTCGACTCGGGGAGCGGCGGGACCGTCAACCCGCCCCTGAGCGTCACGTCCTTGGGGGGCAGCTTGGTGTCGGCGACGACGCCGTCGTGCACCGAGGTCCGCCAGAAGGCCTCGAACGCCTCGCCCTTCAGGTCCTTCTTCTCGGCCTGCCAGGTGTCGCGGACGATGTCGTAGCCTGCGCGGGTGGGGTGGCGGAGCAGCGCCGCGACGACCTCGAACACCGAGCGGCCGCCGTACAGGGGGGCGATCAGCGGTTGCTGGATCGTCGCGGTCCCGTCGGTGGCCCGGACGTCGCCCCAAGCCTCGAGCTCGTGCGTCTCGGGGAGGTGCCAGCCGCAGAGCCGCGAGGTCTCGTCATCGTAGAGGCCCAGGTGCGCGCTGAGCTTGACCTTGGGCAGGGCCTCGGCGAACTTGATGTCCCCGGGCGCGGTGAACGCCGGGTTGCCCCCGAGGATCAGGAGCACCTCGACCGCGCCGGCCTCCATGTCGCGGACGAGCTCATGGAGCGAGGCCGCCGAGTCGACCGGCCGGGCCTCGACCGGTGCCGTGTGGACGACCGTCTTGCCGACGTTGCCCAGCGCGTCGTTGATGGCGTGCGCCAGGGCGTGGACGATCGGCGGCTGGGCGTCGCCCGCCACGACCAGGCTCGCCCCCTGGTTCTTCCGGAGGTCGTGCACCAGCGCGTCGAGCCACTTCCGCTTGTCCGGCGGGACCGCCGCGCCCGACGCGGGCGTAAGCCGGACCCCCAGCTCCTGGGCGACGGCCTGCGCCCAGGCGACGACCCGGTGCGCCGGCACCGCGAGGCGGTGATCGGCCATCGAGCCGGTGATCGTCGGCGTGCTCTCGATCGCATAGAGGCGGTTCATCCCCGACGGCGACGAGGGCTCGCGTCGCGCGCCGAAGCCGCGCGCGGCGCGGAGGTGGCCGGGGCCGGCGCCGAGGAAGTCGGCGTCGAGCGCCAGGATGACGTTGGCCTTCTCGAAGTCGCGGCGGGTCGCGACGTCCTCCCCGAAGGCGAGCAAGGCACCGGCCCGGGCGGCGTCGCGCCCGGCGGGGCTATACTGGTGCCACTTCGCCTCGGGGAACTCGTCGAGCATGGCGCGGAGCTGCCGCGCCAGGGTCGGCGAGGTCACCGGCTCGGTCAGGACGCGGAGCCCTTTCCCCTTCTGGGGCCGCAGCGCGTCGAGCGCGGCGACCGCCGTCACGAAGAAGGCGTCCCAGGTGTTGACCTCCCGCCCCCTCATGACCACCTGCGAACGGTCGGGGTCGTAGAGCGTCAGGAGCGACGCCTGCACGATCGGGTCGACGGCCCCCAGGCTGTCGGGGTGCGCGACGTTCCCCTCGAGCATCGTCGGGCGGCCCATGTGGCTCTCGACCACGACGCCGACGCCGTGCCCGCCCTGCGTCACCGCGGTGGCGAAGTAGAGCGGCTTGCCGGGGACGATCTCCTCGGGGGCCCGGACGTAGGGCACGATCTTCTCGGACGTCCGGTCCGAGCATCCGCTCACGCCCGCCAAGGCCAGCGAGGCGCCCATCAGCCGGAAGAAGTTCCGGCGGGTGGTCGGGTCGCTCCACTGCGGCGCCTGGCTCGGGAACTCGCCGTGGAGGAACTCCTGGAACTCCTCCGTGTCGGCCAGCTCCTCCAGGCTCCGCCAGTAGCGCGGGCCGCTCTGCCCGGCCAGCCGGGCGCGGATCGTCGTCAGGTCCAGGCCGTGTGTCTTGCGCGAGTGGATTGTCATCGGTGGCATGTATAACAGTGGGTCAGCCGGTCAACCGGGATGTGGTTCTTCACCAGTGCGTCCTTGCCCATCGCGAGCTGGTTGGCCGGCGGCGTCCAGCTCATGTTGAAGACCTCCTCGCGCGGCCGGATCTGCGCCTCGGGCTCGCGGTGGCACCCGAGGCACCACTCCATCGTCAACGGCTGGTCCTTCCACGTCAGGGGCATCAGGTCCACCCGGCCGTGGCAGCTCGAGCAGCCGATCCCCTTCTGCACGTGGATCGCGTGGTTGAAATACGCGTAGTCCGGCAGCTCGTGCACCCGGTTCCAACGAATCGGCTCGTTGGTCCGCATGCTCGCCCGCACCGGCTCGAGCATCGGGCTCTCGCTCCAGATCTGCGAATGGCACGACATGCACGTCTCGGTCGGGGGGATGCCGGCGAACCCCGACGTCTCCACCGACGTGTGGCAGTAGCGGCAGTCGATCCCCAGCCCCTGGACGTGGTGCTGGTGGCTGAACGGCACCGGCTGGTCGCGGA
>JAFANO010000568.1 GCA_019232645.1 Planctomycetaceae bacterium
CCACGCTCGACGTCGCCAGGACCATCACCAGAAGCCCGCTTGTCCCGACAAGACGTCTCATGATCATCCTCCTCGTCACCGCCACGCGTACGGTCGGAAAGGCAAGGGGCTGATGGGGTCAACTGGTGGCGTCGCGCCCAGCCTTCGCCCACCTCCCACCCCAGCCCTCCCCCGCACGGGGGAGGGAGGAAGTCAGAGAGTCCTCCCCCCCTTGCGGAGGATTTGGGTGGGGGTTCCGGGGCGAGGCGAAGACATCCGCACCATCGATTGTCCCGAATGAGCCAGACACTTTCGAGGACGGCCTCACCAGGAGTCCCCCGGAAGCCTGCCGCGAGTCAACCCACCTCCCATCGCCCGTCCTCCATCACGACTCGGCCATCGGCGGTGATCTGGCCACCGGATCGCGTGTCGACGATCAAGTCCCAGTGCAGTGCCGAGAGGTTGACCCCTCCGGTCTCGGGGTAGCTCTGGCCGAGTGCCAGGTGGACCGTGCCCCCGATCTTCTCATCATAGAGGATGCTACCGGTGAATCGGTCGATGCCCGGGTTGAGCCCCAGGCCCAGCTCGCCCAGCCGCCGCGCGCCGGGGTCGAGGTCGAGCATCGATCGGAGGTACGCCTCGCCCTCCTCGGCGCGGGCCGAGACGACGCGGCCCTGGTCGAACTCGAGCTCGATGCCGACCAGCTCGCGACCGCCCCGGCACACGGGGAAGCCGCACCGGAGCCTGCCCTGCGCGCTGTCCTCGATCGGGCCGGTGAAGATCTCGCCCGAGGGCATGTTGCGCCGGCCATCGGAGTTGATCCAGGTCCGACCGGCGACCGAGAGCGTCAGGTCGGTGCGATCGGCCTCAATCCGGATCGTCTTGACCGAGGTCATGGAATCGACCAGGCCCGCCTGCCGGCGGCCCAGCTCCTGCCAGGCGGCGACCGGGTCGGGGCGGTCGAGGAACATCGCCGACGCGACGAACGCCTCGTAGTCGGGCAGCTCCATCCCGGCGTCGCGGGCGTAGGCGCGCGTCGGGTACTGGGTCACGACCCAGCGACTCCGGCTGGCGGCCTTGCGGATCGGGTCGCGCGCCCGGTCCACGGCCGCCTGCCGCGCCGGGTCGATCGCGCGCAGCGCACGGGTATCGCTCTCGGCCGCGATCCGGATCCGGGCGTGCGCCGTCTCGGCCTCGAACAGGGCGACCGGTGGGGCGTGGGCGAGCTGCGCCTCGGTCGCGTTCCGGAGGAAGAACTCATACAGCCCCGGCAGGTCGAGCCGGACAAGGGGGTGCGCCTCGCGGAGGACGATAGACCGATAGCAAGCCTCGACCAGCGGCCGGGCCTCCCACTCCGAGCTGATCAGGATCGTCTCGCCGGGGGCGACCCGCAGGCAGTAATCGACCAGCAGATCCGCCCAGCAAGCGATGAGATCATCCGTCACGCGACCACCCCCGAGCATCCCGCGAGACCGCTGCCGAAGTCCTTGAGAGTTCACGATATCGCAAGTACGAACGGTCCGCAACGAGCGGTCGGCGGGGGCCCGCCCACCTCTGGCAGGCCCTGGGGCCCGGGGGCGTCGCGGGGCGCTTGACGCTTCGGGGCCGAGTGTCGAGAATCGATCGGCATCATCGCGTCGCGGCCGGCCTTTCGCCGAGGTCGCCGCGACGCCCGGTGAGCATCATCCTCGAAGGACTTCCCGGCATGCGTCCGAGCATTCGATCTCCCTGGTCCCATCGGGCCCTGACGTTGGCGCTGTTGGCGGCGATTCCCGAGGCGCCCTTGGTGGCGGAGAGCCGTGCACCGAGCCCGGCCGAGGTCCGCTTCAAGGCCGACGTCTCGTACCTGGCCGACGACGCGCGCGAAGGCCGCGAGCCCGGGACGCCGGGGATCGAGGTGGCGGCCGACTTTATCGCCGCGGCGTTCAAGGACGTCGGGCTCAAGCCCGCCCCCGGCGCCCAGGGATACTTCCAGCCTTTCCCCCTCACCGGCACCTCGGCCTTGGGCACCTCGCCAGAGCTGAGCCTCGAGGGGCCGTCGGGCATGGTGCTCAAGGCCGAGCCGAAGGTCGACTTCACCCCGCTGGCGATCGGCTCCGGGGGGACGCTCGACGGCGTCCCCGTCGTCTTCGCCGGCTACGGCATCACGGCCAAGGATGACGCGATGAAACTCGACTACGACGACTACGCCGACCTCGACGTCAAGGGCAAGGCGGTCCTGATCCTCCGCCGTGAGCCGCCGCCCGACAAGGATGGCAAGACGTTCGCCGGCCGGCGGCCGTCCGACTTCGCGACGTTCCGGCACAAGGCCACCAACGCCTTCCAGCACGGAGCGGCCGCCGTCTTGATGGTCAACGACCTCGACGGCCTCAAGGGCGAGAAGGACGGGTTGATTGGCTTCGCCGCCGCAGGCACGGAGACGAACTCGACGATCCCGTTCCTGATGCTCACCCGATCCTTCGCCGACAGGCTCCTGGCCGACGCCGGCCAGCCCGCGCTCGAGGACCTCGAGAAGCAGATCGCCGCCGAGCGTAAGCCCACCAGCCGGCCCCTGAAGGGCTGGGCGCTCCGCGCCCGGGTCGACATCGAGCGCAAGACGATCGAGACCAAGAACGTGGTCGGCGTGCTCGAGGGGGCCGGCCCGCTGGCCGACGAGACCATCATCATCGGCGCCCACTACGACCACATCGGCCACGGCGGGCTGATGTCGGGGTCGCTCGCCTACCTGTCGAAGGAGATCCACAACGGGGCCGACGACAACGCCTCCGGCACGGCGATGGTCATGGAACTGGCCCGACGCCTGGCGCGACGGCCCGACCCCCTGCCCCGCCGCGTCGTCTTCATGGCCTTCTCGGGCGAGGAGCGCGGACTGAAGGGCTCGAAGTATTACGTCGAGCACCCGCTCTATCCCCTGGAGTCGACGGTCATGATGGTCAACTTCGACATGGTCGGCAGGCTCAACGACAAGAGCGAGCTGACCCTCTACGGCACGGGGACCACTCCCGGCATCGACGCCCTGGTCGATGCGCTGGGCTCGGCCTCGGGGTTCACGATCAAGAAGATCGCCGACGGGTTCGGGCCGAGCGACCACCAGTCGTTCTACACGAAGGACATCCCCGTGCTGTTCGCCTTCACCGGCACGCACCACGACTACCACCGCCCCAGCGACGACGTCGAGCGGATCAACTTCGCTGGCATGGCGCGGATCGCCGACCTGGCCGAGGTGCTCTTGCTCGATCTGATCCGGCGGCCCCGCCGTCCTGAGTTCGTCAAGGTCGAGCCCCGCGGGAACGGCATGCGCGCCGTCGGCCGCGCCGCGGTCTCGGCCTACCTGGGCTCGATCCCCTCGTACGACGACGACACCACGGGCGTAAAGCTTGACGGCGTCCGCGAGGGGAGCCCTGCCCAGAAGGGTGGCCTGAAGGGGGGCGACATCGTCGTCGGCTTCGGCGGCAAGCCCGTGTCGACGATCTACGATTACACCGAGAGCCTCGGCCGCTACAAGCCCGGCGATACCGTCGAGATCGTCGTGAAGCGCGACGGCAAGGAGGCGACCCTCACGGTGACGCTCGGCCAGCGGCCCCCGGAGTGACTCCTTCTTCGGGCGGAGGCCACAGGCGGCAGGCCGTGAAGTGGAGATCGATTCCATATCTCGCGTCCCGCCTCGGGCTGGCGGGGATGCTTCTCGCCACGGCCCTCGGCCTGCTCTGCCGCGCGCGGGGCGGCGACGACGTCCTCGTGATCGCGACCGGGTGGCCCGAGGCCGATCGGGCCGCGTTGGAATCGGCGTTCCGCCGCTGGATCGAGCGGGCGCACGCGGTGACCCGCGGGCCGGTCAGGGTCCACTGGGTCGTCCTGATGCCGGGAGACGACCTGGCGCGCGTCGTCCGGCGGCGGGCGCCCCTGGATCTGGTGCTGGGCGGTCCCGCGTCGGCGTTCGCGAAGCTCGACCGGCAGGGTCGGCTGGCACCGGCCGGGCGCCTCGAGCATCCCTCGTGGCGCGTGCTCCGGCGGTCGCCGATCGGGCTGGCGATGAGATCCGGAAGGACGCCGGATCAGAAATCCCGGCCCGACGCGGCCGCGCCGGCGCCCCGGCCGGGGTTGCTGACCTTCGACGATCCGAGGCACGACCCTCTGGCGCTGGCCTGGGCCGAGGGGCAGCTCGGCGCGGCGAGCTGGGCCGAGGGCTACGCGAGGCTCGTCCGATACGCCAGCCACCCCCGGCGGATCGGCCGGCAGGAGGGCTCGGCGCTGGCGGCCGTCGAGCGTGGCGAGGCCGCGATGACCCCCGCGGTCGCCCCCCACGACCCGGGCCGGAACCCTTCCCTTCGCTTCCTCCCGGGCGAGCCGGGGCCCGAGTGGGTCGAAGGGGTCGCCATCGTGAGCGGCGGGAATCACCCCGACCTGGCCC
>JAFANO010000609.1 GCA_019232645.1 Planctomycetaceae bacterium
GTTCCTCCTTGTCAGGAGCGTCTGCGAGGGCCTCAACGTCGCGCTCGGTCTCGACGTCGACGTGAACCAGCTCCTGCGCACGTCTTGCCGCCGGGCGGGCTGGCCCGGCTGGCCGCCCGAGCGGGACTGCGTCCTCGCGCCGATGCTCCGCCTTCCCGAATTCTTCCTCACCCCTCGCGAGCTCGAATTCCCGTTCGAGCCGCGCGTGAGCACCCACTGGCTGGGCTGGGCCGTCGACGACGAGCGCCCGCAGGAGCCGTTCCCGTGGGAGCGCCTCGATCCGTCGCGGCCGCTGGTGTACTGCTCGGTCGGGACGCTGCTCTACCTGCGGCTCGACCGCCAGCGTGCCTTCCTCCAGGCCGTGATCGACGCGCTGGCGGCCCGCCCGAACCTGCAACTGGCGCTCGCCACCGGCGGCTATGTCAAGCCGTCCGACCTGGTGGTGCGCGCGCCGGGCGCGGTCGTCCTCGAGCGCATGCCCCAGCCCCAGGTCCTGCGCCGCGCCTGGCTGATGATCACCCACGGCGGGACCACCACGGTCCAGGAATGTGCGTCCCGGGGCGTGCCGATGATCGCCTTCCCCCTCGGCTTCGACCACTTCGGCAACGTGGCCCGCGTCGTCTACCACGGCCTCGGCCTGCGCGGCGACGCCCGGCGGGCGACGGCCGACTCCATCGGCCGCCTGATCGATGCGGTGGCCGGCGACGACGCGATCCGCCGGCGCTGCGCGGCGATGGCGGAGCTGTCGAGGGACCGGGGCCGGTACGAGGCGGGGATGCGCGCCCTCGAAGCCCTGGCGGAGCGCCCCCCGGCCCTGTCCGGTGTGGCCCCCTGATCTCCCCCGCGTGAGGTTCGGCGCCTCGTCCCGATCGGTCCGCCCCAGAGATCCGACGTCGCTGCGAGATCACCGCATGGAATCGATCAAGCTCGAGAACATCTGGAAGGACTACCACCGCGGCAAGATCGACATCCCCGTGCTCAAGGGGGTCTCGCTGACGGTCGCGCGCGGCGAGATGGTCGCGCTGATGGGGGCCTCGGGGTCGGGCAAGACGACGCTGGTCAACATCCTCGGGTCGCTCGACGTGGCGAGCTCGGGCCGGTACTGGCTCGAGGGGGAGGAGATCTCGGAACTCTCGGAGAAGCAGCGCGCGCTGCTGCGGAATCAGACGATCGGGTTCGTCTTCCAGAGCTTCAACCTGCTGCCCCGGCTGACCGCGCTGGAGAACGTGATGATGCCGCTGGGCTATGCGTCGCGGGGCCTCTCCGACCGCGAGTGCCGCGAGCGGGCGCGGGAGATGTTGGGGCGGGTCGGGCTGGGCGACCGGCTCGACCACCAGCCGACGCAGCTCTCCGGCGGCGAGCAGCAGCGGGTCGCCATCGCGCGGGCGCTGGCCAACCGCTGCTCCCTGCTGATCGCCGACGAGCCGACCGGCAACCTCGACTCGAAGACCGGCGAGGAGATCCTCCAGATCTTCCAGCAGCTCAACACCGAGGACGGGCTCACGATCATCCTGGTGACGCACGACCCGACGGTCGCCGCCCACGCCGGGCGGATCGTCCGGATCCACGACGGCGTCATCGTCCCCGACCCCGAGGACGACGGCCGTCCTGATTTCATCGTGAGGCGCCCGAAGGCCCTGGGAGAGCTCGGCCCGGAGTTCGAGTCCGGGGCGTGGCCGGTCCACGAGCGGGCACCCCGATCGGGGATGCTCAACCACCTCCGGTTCTTCGTCCGGACGACCGCGATGGCCCTGCGGTCGCTCCGCCGCAATGTCATGCGCTCGGTCCTGACGACGCTCGGGATCATCATCGGCGTCGCCTCGCTGATCGCGATCGCGGAGATCGGCAAGGGGTCGGCGTCGGCGATCAAGCAGATCCTCACGAACATGGGGGCCAACTCGCTCATGATCGAGGCCGGCGCCGCCTCGAGCAACGGGGTCAGCCTGGGCAGCGGCACGATCAAGACGTTGACGCCCGAGGATGCCGAGGCGATCGGCAACGAGTGCCCGTCCGTCAACAGCCTGGCCCCGATCGTCTACACCCGATGCCAGGTCATCTACGGCAACAAGAACTGGATCCCGATCGACATCCACGGCACGACGCCCGGGCTGCTCCGGGTCCGCGATTGGGAAGTCCTGGCCGAGGGCGAGCCGTTCACCATGCAGGACGTCCACGACATCGCCCTGGTCTGCATGCTCGGCCAGACCCTGGTGCACGAGCTGTTCGAGGACGAGTCGCCGATCGGCAGGGAGGTCTACGTCAACGACGTGCCGCTCCGGGTCATCGGCGTCCTGAGCCGCAAGGGGACCAACATCATCGGGGTCGACCAGGACGACATCCTGCTCGCCCCGTGGACGACGATCAAGTACCGCGTCAGCGCCGCGTCGTCGCCCCATGGGACGCGGGCGGCCGATGCGAACGACCCGGGGCCGCAGATCGCCACCTCGGGCCGACGCTTCCCGCGCGCGGTGACCGCTCTGTACCCGACACAGTCGCTGGCCCAGATAGCCGACACGCCCAGGCTGGAGCGGTTCTCCAACGTCGACTTCATCCTGGCCCGCGCCCAGTCCACCGAGGAGATCCCCGCCGCGATGGCCCAGATCGCCGAGCTGCTGCGCGAGCGGCACCAGCTCGG
>JAFANO010000674.1 GCA_019232645.1 Planctomycetaceae bacterium
CGCGGTCCTGGCCGCCGCCTGGGTGACCGACCGCCTCGCCGACCCCCGGCGCACGGGCGAGGCGCAGGTGATCGTCGGCACGTCGCTGGTCCTCGGCTCGGCGATCGGACCGGCGGTCTCGGGCCTCCTCGTCGACGCGCTCGGCTATCGCGGCCTCTTCGGCCTGCTGGCGGCCGTCGGCGCCGTCGCGACAGGGCTGGTCATCTCCTGCGTCTCCGAGACCCTGGCCCGGCACGAGGAGGTCTCGGTCGACCACGGCGTCGAGCCGATGGCCACCGTCTTCGACCTCTCGAAGACAATCGAGACGGCCCGGATGGATGCACCGATTTCTCATGGAGTCCTCCGACCGTGACGACCCCCACCCCGATTCCCCTGGTCGCAACGATCTTCGGCCTGACGTACCTGGCCCTGGCGATGGGGCGGGTACCCGGCCTCCGGATCGACCGCGCCGGGATCGCGATGGCCGGCGCCGCCATGATGCTCGCCTGTGGGGCGATCAGCCTCCCGGAGGCGGCCGGCGCGGTCGATTCCGAGACGATCCTCCTGCTGTTCGGGATGATGGTGGTGGTGGCCTTCCTGAGGCTGGCCGGGTTCTTCGCCCTGGCGACGGAGCGGATCGCCGCGGGGCTCTCCGGCCCGAGGTCGCTCCTGGCGGTGACGATCGCGCTGTCGGGCATGCTCTCGGCGTTCCTGGTCAACGACGTCGTCTGCGTGGCCCTGACGCCGCTGGTACTCGGCCTCTGCCGTCGGCTCCGACGGCACCCGATCCCGTACCTGGTCGGGCTGGCGACGGCGTCGAACATCGGCTCGGTCGCGACGATCACGGGCAACCCCCAGAACATCATCATCGGCTCGCTCTCGAAGATCTCGTACCTCCGATTCGCCGCCCACCTGGCGCCGGTGGCGATGATCGGGATGGTGCTCAATTTCCTCGTCGTGGCGCGGGTCTATCGCAGGGAGCTGGCCCTCGTGACGCCCATGCCGGTCGTGGGCGCCCCGCCGAGGCCCAGGGTGCATCGCAGGCTGCTGTTCAAGAGCGTCGCGGTGACGCTGGTCACGGTCGGCCTGTTCTTCGCGGGCCTGCCGATCGCCCTGGTGGCGCTGACGGCGGCCGGCGTGATGCTGCTCGACCGGGTCCGGCCCGAGAAAGTGTACCGGTCGATCGACTGGCCATTGCTGGTCATGTTCACCGGCCTGTTCGTCGTGGTCCACGCCTTCGAGGTGCACGTCGTCCGGACCTGGGGCCTGGAGCACTGGCATGCGGTGCTCGACTCGCCGGTGGTGCTCGTCAGCGCGCTGTCGGTGACGCTCTCGAACCTGGTGTCGAACGTCCCGGCGGTGCTCCTGTTCGAGCCCCTGATGAGAGTGATGCCCGAGCGCGACCTGGCCTGGCTGGCGCTGGCGATGTCGAGCACCCTGGCGGGCAACCTGACCGTGCTCGGCTCGGTCGCCAACCTGATCGTCGTCGAGGGTGCCCGCCGCGAGGGGACCGAGCTGGGCTTCTTCGAGTACCTCAAGGTCGGCGTCCCGCTGACGCTGCTGACGACCCTGGCGGGCGTCGCCTGGCTGACGGTGGCCCGATACTGATCGCGAATTTCAAATTCGAAATTTCGGATTTAAGATTTATTAAAATATGATCGTAAATCAAATCTGAGGACGCCATGGGATCGCGAATTTCAAATTCGAAATTTTAAATTTGAAATTTATTGGATGATGAGCGTCAATCCAACCGGAGGACGCCATGGATGACCGATGCGGCCTTCTATTGATTCGGATGAGGTCCACGGAGTGCCACGCATGTCAAGCCACGCCGAGCATCATGGCAAGGGCCGGAGCCTGGTCGCGCTCGACGCCCTGAACGTCTTCATGGCCGACGTCCGCGACGGCCTGGGCCCGTTCCTGGCCATCTACCTGGCGGCCGCGCAGCACTGGGACGCGGGCCGGATCGGGATCGCGATGTCGGTCCAGGGGTTCGCCACCGTGGCCGCGCAAACGCCTGCGGGGGGGCTGATCGACCGGATCCACGCCAAGCGCGCGGCCGTCGCGCTGGCCGCGCTGGCGGTCGCGCTGGGGGTGGTCGCGATGGCTTGGTGGCCGACGCTGCCGGCGATCATCGCCGCGCAGGCGGTCATCGGGGCGTCGTCGGCGATCTTCGCGCCCGCTGTCTCCGCGATCAGCCTGGGGCTGGTCGGCCACGGTCGACTCCCCCGGCGGATGGGCCGCAACGAGGCATTCAACCACGCGGGCAATGTCACCGCCGCGCTGCTGGCCGGCTGGGTCGGCGACCACGTTGCTAAGGTGGGCGTCTTCTACCTGGTCGCCGCCATGTCGGCCGCCACGGTCGCCACGACCCTGCTGATCCGTCGGGGCGACATCGATTACGCACTGGCCCGGGGCGCCGTCCCCGACGGGGGCAACGGGGCGAGCTTCCGGATCGCCAGCATCGGCGCGCTGCTGCGCGATCGCCGGATCGCGGCATTCATCCTGGCCGTCTCGCTCTTCCACTTCGCCAACGCGGCGATGCTCCCGCTGGTCGGCCAGAAGCTCACCGACGGCAAGACGCGGGGGGTCGCGTCCGACATGGCGGCCTGCATCATCGCCGCGCAAGTGGTGATGGTCCCCGTGGCGCTCGCCTCGAGCCGGCTCATCGAGTCGTGGGGCCGCAAGCCGGTCTTCCTGATCGGCTTCGCCGTCCTGCCGATCCGTGGCCTGCTCTACACGCTCGGCACCCACCCGTATTTCCTCGTCGCCGTGCAACTGCTCGACGGCATCGGCGCGGGGATCTTCGGCGTGGTCGGCGTCCTGGTCATCGCCGACCTGACGAAGGGGACCGGCCGGTTCAACCTGATGCAAGGGGTGCTGGCCACCGCCGTCGGCATCGGCGCCTCGCTGAGCAACCTGATGACCGGCTTCGTGGTCCGCGCCCGGGGCTTCGACGCGGGCTTCTTGGCCCTCTCGGCGATCGCTGCGCTGGCCCTCCTGTTCTCCTGGTGGGCGGTGCCCGAGACGGGCGGCGTGCCCCGGCGGGAGCCCTCGACGTGCCGGCCCGAGGAGCCCGGGATGGCGCGCCGATTGGCCCGTGAAATCGTCTCCGCCCCCTGAATGCAATACCGTTGAGAATGCGATCAATCATGATGAGCTTTTGGAGATCTGATTCCCCCTTGCGGAGGAGGGCAAACCTCTGACGCGCACCACGGGCTGGGCAAGGTCTGGGCGGCCGGGCACTCCGGGGCTGGCTCATCCATCGGCCTTTCCGAGGCGCTGGGCGGTGAAGGCCTCGTGGTATGCCGCATAGTCCCGCCGCGTGCGGTCGGCGTAGCGGACGGCCGACGCGATCACGGCGTCGAGCCCGGGGCCCTCCGCCCACCGGGCCAGTTCGCCGCCGCGGTCCTCCCCGTCGACCCGGCTGCCCCGGAGATGGGCCCAGCCGGTCAGCCGTCCCGCGACCGCCACCGCCCGCCGGAGCCGCCCCGGCCGCTTCCGCAGCCGATCCAGGCTGGAGCGGTTCTCCTCGGGGATCAACTCCCGCATCCGGTACGCTCGGCCATCGACCTCCAGGACATCCAGCCCCGCCGTCGGCCGCGCCTGGAGCCGACGCTGGGCCTCCACGACCCGCCGGGCGCCGTCGCCCCAGGCCTCGGGTTGGGCCTGGTCGGTGCAACCTCGCAGCGCCGAGGGACCCGCTTCCTTGATGTCCAGCAGCCGGTTCTGCTCCTGCGATCCCCCTCCCTCGATCAGCACGGCGTAGCGGCGCAGGCCCAGGCTGCCGATGCCGACGACCCGCCCCGCGACGTCGAGCACCCGATAGACCTCGGGTCGGCCCATCTGACGCCCGTAACCCTCGATCGTCTCCCGCAGCAGGGCGGCTTTCTTGGCGCCGATGGCGGGATATTTCCCCGCGTTTCGGCGGATCCTCCGATTCCCCGCCTTGTCCGTCTTGGTGTTCCTCTCCAAGAGCTCGGCTTTGTCGCCCCGCGCCGTCCGGCCCAGCAGGTTCCAGATCGGTCCACGGCCCGGCCCGAGGGCCACCTCGCCGACCTGCCTGGTCCGGGCCGACTCGAGCACGGTCGCCCGATACCGGTCGAGGTACGCCAGCATGATGCGCAGGGCCTGGATCGGGGTGAGCCCCCACAGTTGCGCCGCCAGCAGGATGCTGGTGGTGCAGCGGACCAGG
>JAFANO010000676.1 GCA_019232645.1 Planctomycetaceae bacterium
TGCGTGAAACGCACTAGTCCGTTGTGGTGACGGGAGATGGTGCGTTTCACGCACCCGACAAGAGACATCTCAGTTGATACGGATTCCAGGAATTTCATGCGCTCGGTCTGCTGATTTAAAATCTGAAATCTCAAATTTGAAATCTGAAATTTAAAATCTGAAATCTCAAATTTGAAATCTAAAATCTCAAATTTGAGATCCGGACAGGGTGCACAAGCTCTCTGGAATGCGTAAGAGAGACCTCAGTGATCGTCGTCGTCGAGCGGTTCGAGGTCGCGGACGGCGATCAGGCGGGCGCGGAGGTTCTCGTTGTAGTGGATGGTCCCCCGGACGCCGACGCGGCGAGCGACCAGGGGGCGGACGTCGAGGCCGGGGGGGATGTCGAGATAGGCGACGGTCGAGCCGTCGGGGCCAATCAGTGCGAAGACTCTCTGGCCTTCGACCTGGCGCGACGAGGGTTGAATCAGGCCCTCGACGTCGTAGGGCCGGTCGCTCGGCCGGTCGAGCTGGGCGAGCCGGCGGCGGAGCAAGGCGACCTCGGCGTCGCGGCGGCGGCTTCGCTCGAGGATCGTCCCGATCGTCCGGGCGGACTGGGCCATCCGCTCCTGCCGCTCGACGAGGTCGAGCTGCGCGCGGATCGCGTTGCCCGAGGCCGGGTCGGTGACGTTCCGGAGCAAAGCCTGGTAACGTTGGCGGATCGGCTCGAGCCGCCACTGATCGACCGGCGCGGCGAGGATCGCGCGATGGCTGGCCTCGATCGACGCGATCTCGGCGGCGTGCTCGGGGGCCGGCCCGGGCCTGGAGCCCGGCGGGTGGGAGACTGGCCGGATCGCGGGGTCCGCCAGCGGCGCGGGCTCTGGGGACTCCGGCGGAGGGGTCGGCATCCAGGCGACCCCGTCGGCGCGGATGTGGCGGAACTCGCCCGAAGGCGGCGCGATGGCCTGCCAGGTGCGTCGCGAGCGGCCGACGCCGAGGACCAGGGGCGGACGGTCGAGCAGCCGGACGCTCGCCCCCCGCACCAAGGTCATCCGGGGAGGGCCCGGCATCCTCGCGTCGGGGTGCCCCGAGCGGACCAGGGCGCGCGGCGCGACGACGCGCGCGGTGTCGCGCGTGGCCCCCGCCTCGATCGCGGCCTGCTCGATCCAGCAGAAGGCGTCGGGGGGCGGGTCGATCGTCAACCAGCCCTCGCGCGGGATGTCTCGGACGGTCACCCGGTCGCCCCGCCGCAACCTCGAGGGGGCGGCCGACGTGAGGTCGGGCTCGTCGAAGACGTCGAGGCGCTCGACCGTGACCTCGGCGCGGGCCGGTAGGTCGGCGAGGTTGCCGGGCGACGCGGGCAGGCCCAGCACCAGCGCGGCGAGTCTCGGGTCGAGCATCGGGAACGGCACCGACGGGACCTCCCGAGTTCTGGACGGTTGCCGACGAAAGACGGGTCTCGCGGGTGATAGCCGAGGACCGGCCGGCCGTCAAGGCGAACGCCCGCCGACTCGACGGCGCTATGAGCGCCACGGTAAGCTGAACATCATGGGCACGATCGGCAGATCGCGTCTCCCCACGAGACGCTCCTCGCCTCGTCCTCCTGCCTGGACCGGAGGGGCCAGGGTGGAGGTCGAGGATTTTCCGGCTTCGAGAGTCGTGCGATGACCGATGAATCCGGCTCTGGCTACCTGCTCCATCGCCCCCGACGGCTCCGCGGCCATCCCCGGCTCCGCGACCTCGTCCGCGAGCAACGCCTGACGGTCGATGACCTGATCTATCCGCTGTTCGTCTACCACGGGAAGGACCTCCGGCGGGAGGTGGCCTCGATGCCGGGGCAGTATCAATGGTCGCTCGACCGGCTGGGGGAGGCGGTCGCCGAGGTGGACGAGCTGGGCATCCCGGCCGTGCTGCTGTTCGGCATCCCGGCTCACAAGGATGCACGCGGCTCGGCCGCGTCGCTCGAGGGGGGGATCGTCCAGGAGGCGGTCCGCCTGGTCAAGCGGCAGGCGCCCGGGCTGCTGGTGATCACCGACGTCTGCTGCTGCGAGTACACCGACCACGGCCATTGCGGCCCGCTGACCGAGTCGGGCGGCCGGGTCGACGTCGACAACGACACCACGCTGCCGCTCCTGGCCGAGCAGTCGGTCAGCCACGCCAAGGCCGGCGCCGACGTGGTCGCGCCGTCGGGAATGATGGACGGCATGGTCGGCGCGATCCGCGCGGGGCTCGACGGCGCGGGGTTCGCGCGCATCCCGATCCTCTCGTACGCCGCGAAGTTCGCCAGCGGCTACTATGGGCCGTTCCGCGACGCCGCCGAAAGCGCCCCCTCCTTCGGCGACCGCCGGACCTACCAGATGGACCCCGCCAACGGCGACGAAGCCCTGCGCGAGGTGGCGCTCGACCTGGCCGAGGGGGCCGACATGGTGATGGTCAAGCCCGCGCTGGCATACCTCGACATCGTCCGGCGGGTCAAGGACCGGTTCGGCGTCCCGGTGGCCACGTACAATGTCTCGGGCGAGTACGCCATGGTCAAGGCCGCCGCCGCACGGGGCTGGATCGACGAGCGTCGGGTCGTCCTCGAAACCCTCACCGGCTTCAAGCGCGCCGGGGCCGACATGATCATCACCTACCACGCGCCCGACGTGGCGCGGTGGCTGCGGGAGGGATGACCGGGCCTTGGCCCGATGGTCCGCACCACGAGTTTCATCGTGTCCTCGGCCTCGCGATTCCCGCGATCGTTCCGGGAAGGAAGCTCATGCACCCGACCACACCCGCGCTGTCCGCCCCCGAGTACCGGCTCCCCGAGAGCCACCACGCCTTCGTCCGCGCCTGCCGGGTGATCCCCGGGGGTGTGAACAGCCCGGCGCGGGCGTTCGGGGCGGTCGGCGGCGAGCCGCCGTTCATGGCCAGAGCCCAGGGACAATACCTCTACGACATCGACGGCCATCAATACATCGACTACATCGGCTCGTGGGGCCCGATGATCCTCGGCCACGCGCACCCGGCCGTGCGTGCGGCGGTCGTCGAGGCGCTCGACCTCGGGTCGAGCTTCGGGGCGCCGACGACCCGCGAGGTCGAGATCGCCGAGGCCGTGGTCGCGGCGGTCCCCTCGATCGAGAAGGTCCGGTTCGTCTCGTCGGGGACCGAGGCGGCGATGTCGACCATCCGGGTGGCGCGGGGCGTCACCGGGCGGAATAAGATCGTCAAGATGGCCGGGCATTACCACGGGCACGTCGACGCGCTGCTGGTCCAAGCGGGCTCGGCCGCGACGACGCTGGGCACGCCCAACAGCCCCGGCGTGACCCCGGGAGCGACCGAGGACACGATCCTCTGCCCGTTCAACGACGCCGAGGCCGTCGCCGACGCCCTGTCCCGGTTCCCCGGCCAGGTCGCCGCGGTCCTGCTGGAGCCCGTCGCGGGCAACATGGGCCTGGTCCCTCCCCGGCCGGGCTACCTCGAGCGGCTCCGCGAGCTGACCGAGAAGGCCGGGACGCTGCTGGTCTTCGACGAGGTGATGACCGGCTTCCGCCTCGCCCTCGGCGGCGCCCAGGAACGGTTCGGGGTCACCCCCGACCTGACGGCGCTCGGCAAGATCATCGGCGGCGGCCTGCCCGCCGCAGCCTACGGTGCCCGTGCCGGGGTCATGGAGTCCATCTCCCCCGTCGGGCCGATCTTCCAGGCCGGGACCCTCTCGGGCAACCCCCTGGCCATGGCCGCCGGCCTGACGACCCTCCGCCTGCTCCGCGACGACCCGCCCTACGACCGGCTCGACGCCCTCACCGCCCGGCTCGAGGACGGCCTCCGCCGCGTCGCCTCCGACGCCAGGGTCCCCCACGTCGTCCAGCGGGTCGGCAGCATGATCACCCTCTTCTTCAACCCCGAGGAGGTCCACGACTACGACGACGCCCGGCGGAGCGACACCAAGCTCTTCGCCCGCTTCTTCTGGGAGCTGCTGGCGCGCGGCGTGTACCTGCCGTGCAGCCAGTTCGAAGCCGCCTTCGTCTCCGCCGCGCACACCGATGCCGACATCGACCACACGATCGCTGCGGCGAACGAAGCGCTCAAGGCGATCATGGGCTGAGCGAGTCCGAGCGGCCTGAAGCGGCCCCGCCCGGCGGAAGGGATCGCAGGACCCCCGCCCGAGCGCACAGACGGACGAGCGCCGGGCCAAATTTCAGCGTTGCCATTTCGAGGGGGTACAACCCGTTTGGCTGCTATTTT
>JAFANO010000732.1 GCA_019232645.1 Planctomycetaceae bacterium
TGGGAACAGCTCGTTGCCGATCTGCACTCCCAACAGCCAGATGACGAGGCCACAGGCTCCCAAATAGATCGGGACCACCAACCGGCGAAGGCCGACGAACCGGCTCACGACCTTGCGATAACCCTCGACGATGCGGTCGAACAGCCCGCGCCCCTCCTCGCCATGCCCTTTGTGCTTGAGCAGGGCCACGCACATGATCGGCACGAACGTGCTCGAGAGCAGGTACGACGAGATCATGGCGAACCCGACCCCCAGGGTCAGGGGCATGAACAGCGACCGGAGCGGGTCGCCCATGATGAACGCCGGGATGAACACCGACAGGATGCAGAGCAGGGCCAGCAGCCGCGGCACCGCCGTGATGAGGCTGCCATGGAGCACCGCCGAGGCGATGTTCTCCGTGCGCTGCATCTGCACGTGCACGTTCTCGACGGTCACCGTCGACTCGTCGACGAGGATGCCGATCGCCAGCGCCATGCCGCCCAGCGACATGATGTTGATCGTGTTGCCCGTCACCCACAGCCCGAACAGCGACCCGAGCAGGGCGAGAGGGATGTTGGCCACGACGACCAGCACGCTCCTCCAGTCGCGGAGGAACAGGAGGATCATCAGGCCGGTCAAGCCCGCGCCGATCATGCCCTCGGTGGCCACGCTCTCGACCGCCGCCACCACGGTGGGCGACTCGTCGAACTCGAAGTTGACCGAGACGTCCTTGGGGACGGCGTCGCGGAACAACTGCATCGACTTGCGGACGTCGGCCACGACGGTCAACGTCGATCCCGTGTCCTTCTTGATGATCGGCAGGTAGACCGACTTCTTGCCGTTGACCAGCGCGTATCCGTAAGTGATGTCGGTATCGTCCTGGATGGTTGCGATGTCGCGGAGATAGACGTTCCTCTCCATCCTGAGCGGGATATCGCCCAGGCGCTGGATGTCGACGACCGTCGCGTTGTTGGAGACCACCGGCATCGAATCCTTGACGTAGATGTTCCCCGCCGGGATGATGGTATTCCCCGCCGCCAGGGCGTCGATGACGTGCCGCGGGGTCAGGTTGTAGTCGAGGAGCTTCTGGGGGTCGACGTTGATGACGATCGACCGCATGTTCGGGCCGAAGGGCGAGATCGCGACCGTGCCGGGGACGAATTTCTGCACCAGCGGCCGGATGATGTTTTGCGCCAAGTCGCCCATCGCCCCCAGCGAGGTCTTCTCGCTCTCGAACACGAGGTAGCCGACCGGGACGCTGCCGGCGTCCATCCGCATGATCATCGGCGGCAAGGTCCCCTTCGGCATCCACGACATCGCCCGATCGGACATCGCCACGACCTGCGCCATCGCCTGGCCCATGTCGGTGCCGGGGAAGAACGAGAGCTCGCACAAGGCGACCTGCTGGATGTTTCGCGTGTTGATATCCTGGATGCCGTCGACGTACTGGAAATACAACTCGAGCTGGTTGACGATAAAGCCCTCCATCTGGTCGGGGCTCATGCCGATGTAGTCGAGGAAGACGTAGATCTTGGGGACGTTCAGCGAGGGGAAGATGTCCACCCGCATCCGGTCGTAGGCCAGCGCGCCGCCGCTGATGAGGGCCACGACCAGCATCAGGGTCGTGACCGGGCGTCGCATGGCGAAGACCGTCGGATTCATAGCCCAGACTCCCGGTCGAGTCGCGGCAGGCTCGACATCAAGGTTTCAACTGAAAAATGCGTGTCCAGGAAATCCATGCCAGGGATTGCCCTGTAGCATTGGGCAACTTCATTATGTGATTGATGTCTATGACATTTGATGTCTCTGTGGATGGAGCGAAGGGGGAGGGGGTGCGGAGTGTCCGTACGGGAGGGGTCGATCGCCCCATCCATTTCGCCGAGAGGGGCCTTCTTCCGGAACCGCCTGGGCGAAAACGCCGCCAGCATCACCAGCGCGGACAACGCCCGTGTCAGCGACACGAACCGAGCCCCATCCCGCATCGCAAGCCCTCGCCCACCGCAGCCCCAGGTTTCGTCCGTCGTGACGGTCGAGACCCCGATCGGGACGCCAAAGCTGTCGCACTCACACCGTCCGACACGCAATTTCAGTAGTTCCAAAAACCATGAGCCG
>JAFANO010000225.1 GCA_019232645.1 Planctomycetaceae bacterium
CCCCGACGGCTGGCGCAGTTCCGCCGCGAGGCCGATCGGGGGATGCGGCTGGCCGGCCCCGCGCTGTTGCCGACCCTCGAGTCCGGCGAGGCCGAGGGGTTCCTCTACATGGCGATGCCCCTGGTCGACGGCTGCTCGCTACGCGACATCATCGCCAGGCGCAACCGTCGGGAGCCGGTCGGTTCGCCGCTCCGCCTCCACCGGCTGGCCTTCGCGGCCGACGACGACTACCTCCGGGGCGTGATCAGGGTGCTCGAGCGGGTCGCCCGGACGCTGGCCGGCGTCCATGCCGCTCACGTGGCCCACCGGGACATCAAGCCGGCCAACATCCTGCTCGACCGCGGCCGCGACGCCGGCTTCCTCTGCGACTTCGGCCTGGGTCGCGACCTCGACGTCGCCACCGCGGAGCAGTTGCGCGACGGCGCCGGCACGCCGCTCTACATGGCCCCCGAGCGGCTCCTGAGGCGGCCCGCCGACGAGATCCGCTGCGACATCTATGCCTTGGGTGCCACCCTCTTCGAGGCGGTGACGCTCGTCCCTCCCCTGCAAGTGCCCGAGGGCCTCTCCTGGCCCTCCTGGACGACCTACCTCGCCACGACCCGGCCCCGGAGGCCCCGCACCCTCCGCGACGAGATCCCGCCGGCCCTGGAGGCGATCATCCTCAAGGCAATGGCCCGACGGCCCGGCCGGCGCTACCCGACGGCGGCCTCGCTGGCCGACGACCTCGACCGATTCCTGGCGGGTATGCCGGTCCTTGCCGCCGACCCGTTCACCCCTCCTGGCCCCGACCCGTCGCGTCTCGTTGGAGATCCAATGAAGAGCCGGGACAGTCCCGAGAGGAGGAGGTCGCGTTTGACAGGCGCCAGTCGTGACCTAGGTTAGCGCTAGACTCGACCTTCGCTCACGACGCCAGGGAGCCCCCGAGGCGACAACCGAGGGGTGAAGAGAGCGAAGGGAGGGGATCCTCCTTCAATATGGGGCAGGCCATGGATGAAAAAAGCGCCACACACTTCGACATCGTCGCTCGGTCCGATCCCCTCCGCCCCGAGGCCCCCTCGTCGCTGCCGCAGTACCTGATCCTGGTCAGCGGCCGCGTCCCCGGCGCGATGCTCCGGCTCGACCCGGAGGTGACGAGGCTGGGACGGGCGCCGGACAACACCTACTCGCTGTACGACGCGAGCGTCTCGAGACATCACGCCCTGTTCGAGATCGGCGCGGACGACGTCGTCCGGTTGACCGACCTCAAGAGCACGAACGGCACCTACCTTAACGGCCGGCGGATCCCCGCGCACAAGCCGATCCGGATCGAGGACGGCGACCGGATCCAGCTCGGGGCGTCGGTCGTCAAGTTCGTCCGCCTCGACCCCAGCGACGAGCGGTTCCAGCGCGAGATGTTCGAGCGAACGGTGCGCGACGCCCTGACGGGGCTCTACAACCGCGCGTACTTCCTCGACCAGCTCGGGCCGCTGGCCGACGCCTCGGCGAACCGGGGGCTGGGCCTGGCCGTCCTGATGCTCGACATCGACGACTTCAAGCGGATCAACGACACGCACGGCCACGCCGTGGGCGACGTCGTGCTCCGCGAGGTGGCCGGCGTGCTCCGCGAG
The DNA here is from genome assembly GCA_019232645.1 of Planctomycetaceae bacterium. Lineage (GTDB taxonomy): Bacteria > Planctomycetota > Planctomycetia > Isosphaerales > Isosphaeraceae > JAFANO01. Next base: position 1,608 of record JAFANO010000225.1, read on the forward strand.
TCGACCCGGCCCGAGGACCTGGTCGCGCGCTACGGGGGCGAGGAGTTCATCCTGGCCCTGCCGGTCGCCGCGCCCGATCAGGCGACCGAGCGGGCCGAGCGGATCCGCACCAACCTGGCCGCGCGACGAATCGTCGTCGACGAGACGACCCTGCGGGTCACCGGCAGCCTCGGCCTGGCCTACGCCCCGGCCGACGGCGTCCGCATCCCCGGCGCCATGATCGTCGCGGCCGACCACTGTCTCTACCAGGCCAAGAACGGCGGGCGCAACCGCGTCGTCTTCCGACACGCCACCCAGGCGATCGCCCTGTCGAGCCAGCCCACCTCGGCGGATTGAGGGGATGGCCCTTGACGGGCCGACGGCGGAGAATGGGGGGAGCGCGGGGCCGCGGTTTTTTCGTCGCGGCCGACGGCCGTCCGGGCTCCGGCTCGGAACGGTCCGTCGCCGGTCGAGTCGTGCCCCGACCCCGAGACCCACCCCAAGCCGTGGAGCGATCGCCGTGGCCCCATCCCCGAATCCCGCGCCGCCGTTGCCACCGCTGGCGCTGGGCGTCTGTAGCTGGAGCTTGCAGGTCGCCAGCATCGCCGAGCTGAGGTGGTGCCTCGACCGGCTGGGCATCAACGTCGCCCAGATCGCGTGCGGAGACCCGAACCACGCGAGCTGGGCCGAGGGGGACGCGATGCCCGAGGCCGCGCGAGCCTCGGGGATCCTCCTGACCGGCGCGATGCTCGGGTTCCCCGGCGAGGATTACACCACGCCGGCGACGATCAAGGCGACCGGCGGCTTCGGCAACCCCGCCGACCGGCCCGACCGGCTTGAGCGGCTCCGCTGGGCGCTCGATCGGACGGTGGCGCTGGGCCTGTCCGACCTGATGCTCCACGCCGGCTTCCTGCCCGAGCTGGACGACCCCGACCGTCCTGCGATGCTCGACACGTTGGCGCGGGCCGGCCAGTTCGCGCACGAGAAGGGGGTCGTACTGGCCTTCGAGACCGGGCAGGAGACCGCCGAGCTGCTCCGCCGGACCCTCGACGACCTGAAGGCGCCCAACCTGAAGGTCAATTTCGATCCGGCCAACATGCTCCTCTACGACATGGGGGACCCGATCCGCGCCGTCGACCTGCTCGGCCCCGACATCCGGAGCGTCCACGTCAAGGATGCGAGGCGGCCGACGACCCCCGGCCGATGGGGCGAGGAAGTGCCGCTCGGCCGAGGCGCGGTCGACATCGGGCGGTTCGTCCGGGCCTTGAAGCGGGTCGGCTACACCGGACCGCTCGTCGTCGAGCGCGAGGTCGGCGACCAGGCCGGGCGGCTCCGCGACGTCGCGCACGGCCTGGACTTCCTCCGCGAATGCCTCGCCGACTGGCCCGCCCCCCCGTGATCCGGATTCGACGCCCAGGGGCATCTCCCCCTTGACCGGGCGACGGCCCGTCGTCATGTTGAGGACGGTTTCTCTGACCGCTTGGAATGAGACATTCCTGGATCGCAGTGGCTCTCGATTTGCAGAATCATCACCCCAGATCGGCGCGGTGGCTTCCTCGGCGCCAGGAGTTCTCAACATCGAATCAGGAGGGCACTGATCTCATGAAGTGGATCTCTCAGGGCCTCGCGGGCTCGCTCCTCGGTATCGCGCTGCTCGTGGCCCCCTGCGTCGCTCAGGAACCGAAAGACGCGCCGAAAGAGGCCGAACCCAAGTCGGGCGGTACGTTCGACAACGCGGTCAAGAGCATCAGGAGGGGTGCACAGGAGGCCGAGGACGCCCTCAAGGAGCAGTACGCCAAGGCCAGGACCGCAGTCCACAACATGGGGGTCTCGGCGCGGGTCTACGGCCGGTTGCACTGGGACAAGGCGCTCAACGATTCGAAGGTCGACATCGAGGTCACGGAGAACGGGCATACCACCCTGACCGGCGTCGTCGCCGACGGGAAGGCCAAGGCCAAGGCCGTCGAGCTGACCCGGGACACGGTGGGAGTGACGCAGGTCGTCGATCGGTTGACGATCACACCCCCCCCGACGACCACCCCGGCCGAGAAGCCCTGACCCGAGGCGCGGAGGCCCGCCCGACCCCGGCGGGAGGCGGGCCCCGCGGTCGGCCCGTCCTCGTCTCCCGGCGCTGGGCGGGGAGGTCCCCGCCGCGCGGCTCAGCCGACGACGGTGTTGACGACTTGGGCGAGCTCGCGGCCCGCGTCGGTGAGGCCGTAGAAATTATGCTTGCCCGCGCGTCGCGGCTCGATTAATCGGCCATGGCGGAGCAGGGCCAGGTGGTGGCTGACCGCCGGCTGGCTCTGCGTCCCGAGGTCGGCGCAGAGTTCGGAAACGTTTCGCTCCTTCTCGTTGAGGAGCATCAAGACCTGGAGCCTGGTCGGATCCGAGACCTGCTTGAGCAGGTCGGCGACGCGGCGGATCTCCGCCGAGGGACGAGTGGGTGCGGAGGCCTTCGGGGTCTTGGCCGAGACGGACGATTTGGACGAGGTGGCGGCCATTTCACTCCTCAAAAAATCAACAGGATTGGACCGAGTAGATCAACCAAGACGGGCAGGTTTGAACGAACCACTAGGGCAGAGCGCATGAGGGGGGATCATGGTTCGCTTTCTGTTAGTTATAATAGGATAATCGTCCATGTCGTCAACCCCTCTCTTTAATATTCGAGCGAGTTCGACGCCGGGACCGGTTGGGGCGGGCCCCGCCTCGCGATGGAATCGTGGGCGTGACGATCGTTAAAAACGCGTGGTTCTCGCGCCTCTAAGTACGTGGCGACCCCTCGGGGCGCGATCCTCGCTTGTCGGCCGGGCGCGGCAGCCGTTAGAGTGGACACCTGGTAGACGTGGGGATTTCCCGCATCTGGCAACGGTCGCCGCCGGGATCGGACCGGGGCGGCGTCGTCTTGCGCCGAGAGCGTTGACGTCATGGCCGTTTCGACCGATCTGGCGTACCAGCAATGCCTCCATCCGGAGTGCCGGGCGACGTTCGACGTGGGGCAGCCGTTGTTCGCCTGCCCCGCCTGCGGCGACCTGCTGGATATCGTCTACGACTGGGACCGGCTCCCGGTCCCCCGCCGCCTCGAGGAATTCGAGGCCAAGTGGTCCGACCGCCACGACCCGCTGAACTTCTCGGGCGTCTGGCGCTTCCGCGAGCTGCTACCGTTCGCGCCCCCCGAGCTGGTGGTGACCATCGGCGAGGGGCAGACGCTGCTTCAGGTGGCCGATAAGGTGGGGCAGTACGTCGGGCTGGCGCCCGGCTGCCTGAGGCTTCAGTACGAGGGGATGAACCCCTCGGGCAGCTTCAAGGACAACGGCATGACCGCCGCGTTCACCCACGCGCGGATGGTCGGCGCCCGTCGGGTCGCCTGCGCCAGCACGGGCAATACCTCGGCGGCGCTGGCCGTCTACTGCTCGGCGACCGATCACGGCTTCAAGGCGATCATCTTCATCGGCTCGGGCAAGATCGCCTACGGCAAGCTGGCGCAGGCGCTCGACCACGGGGCGCTGACGATCCAGATCGTCGGCGACTTCGACGACGCGATGCAGCGCGTCCGCCAGGTCGCCGATCGGCTGGGCATCTACCTGATGAACTCGATCAATCCGTTCCGACTCGAAGGCCAGAAGACGATCATGTTCCGGGTGCTCGAGGCGCTCCGCTGGGAGGTCCCCGACTGGATCGTCGTGCCGGGCGGCAATCTGGGCAACTCCAGCGCCTTCGGCAAGGCGTTCCTCGAGCTGAAGCACCTGGGCCTGATCGACCGCGTGCCCCGGCTGGCGGTGATCAACGCCTCCGGCGCGCGCACGCTCGCGGAGCTCGTCGGCGATCACGGCCTGAGCTGGCGCGACGGCCTGCCCGACATGGGCCGGGCGCAAGCCTACTACGACTGGCTCGACGCCACGCAGCTCAAGGCCTCGACGATCGCCTCGGCGATCGAGATCAACCGCCCCGTGAACCTCAAGAAGTGCCTGCGGGCGCTCGACTTCTGCCAGGGCGTGGTGCGCCAGGTCAGCGACCAGGAGATCATGGACGCCAAGGCGAGGGTCGGCGCGGGGGGCCTGGGGTGCGAGCCCGCCAGCGCCGCCAGCGTCGCCGGTGCGCGCCGGCTCCGCGAGGAGGGGGTGATCGCCGCCTCCGACCGGGTCGTGTGCATCCTGACCGGACACCAGCTCAAGGACCCGACGGCGCCGGTCGCCTACCACAGTACCGACCAGGAGACCTTCGAGAAGGTGCTCGGGAGCCGGGGCGTCCGCCGCGCCGGGTTCGCCAATCGTCCGGTCGTGGTCCCCAACGACCTCGACGATATCATCCGGACCATCGCGCTCTATTCCCCCGAGGCCGCGCCGGACG
>JAFANO010000290.1 GCA_019232645.1 Planctomycetaceae bacterium
GTCAAGGTCGACAAGGACAACACCACGCTGATCCAGGGGGCCGGCAAGAAGGCCGACATCCAGAAGCGGATCGATCAGCTCCGCCGCCAGATCGAGGAGACCGAGAGCGAGTACGACAAGGAGAAGTTCCAGGAGCGGCTGGCGAAGCTCTCGGGCGGCGTGGCGGTGATCAGCGTCGGCGCGGCGACCGAGGCCGCGATGAAGGAGACCAAGGCCCGCGTGGAAGACGCGCTGCACGCCACCCGGGCGGCGGCCGAGGAGGGGATCGTCCCCGGCGGCGGCGTCGCGCTGCTTCGCGTAATCCCGGCCGTCCAGAAGGTCGTCGATCCGCTGGCGTCGCACGACGAGAAGCTCGGCGCCCAGATCATCCTGAGGGCCCTGGAAGAGCCGATCCGCAACATCGCCGCCAACTCGGGACATGACGGCGCCGTCGTCGCTGAGGAAGTCAAGGCGCGCGAGGGGGCCGTCGGCTTCGACGCCAACACCGGCGAGTACGTCGACATGCTCAAAGCCGGGATCGTCGATCCGACCAAGGTCACCCGCACGGCGCTGCAGAACGCGGCCTCGATCGCCGCGCTGATGCTGACGACCGAGGCGATGATCACCAGCATCAAGGAAGACGAGGAGAAGGGGGCCGCCCGCGCCGAAGGTTCGATCCGTTGATTCGAATCCGTCGACCTCCGGGTCCGGACGTGAGGTTGCGACGCCCGGACCCGCCGTCGATCGGGTCATTCTCGCTCTGGTGCGTCTCCGCAACTCTGGTGGGTCTCTCGTCGGGTGCCTCAGACGCGGCGCTCCGCTTGTAATGTATGGAAGAGGGTACGTTTCAGGCACCCGACGAGAGACCTCTCCTGGTTTCCTCGAGTCCCGGCACAGATCGCGCACGCGGGGAGATCGCTCATCGACGAGGACGAACCTCTCCAGAACAGCCGCTTTGAATGCTCTCAATCATCCATTAAATGAACCAATTACGGAGGCTGGTCAAATCGGGCGTGGTGTCGCGACCTGGCGTCTTATGATATCATGGACCGTGACAGATCCCGCCCGAGACCCCTGACCTGTTCGAGACGCCATGCCGATGGCAACCACTAAGCGCGATTATTACGAAGTCCTGGGAGTGAAGCGCGACGCCGCGCCCGAGGAGATCAAGAAAGCCTATCGGCAGATGGCGCTGAAGAACCATCCCGACAAGAACCCGGGCGACACCGAGGCCGAGAAGCGGTTCAAGGAGGCGGCCGAGGCGTATGAGGTCCTGTCCGACCAGTCGAAGCGGCAGCGTTACGACCGCTACGGCCACGCCGGGCTGGAGGGGGCCGGGGTCCATGACTTCCGGAGCGCCGAGGACATCATGTCGGCCTTCGGCGACATTTTCGGCGGCGGGCTCTTCGGCGACCTCTTCGGCCAGCGTCGTCGAGGCCCCCGCGCCGGGCAGGACCTGCTCTTCAAGCTGGAGGTCGACCTGATCGAGGCGGCGCGGGGCACGACCAAGCCGATCGACATCAATCGCCAGGAGATGTGCGGCGAGTGCAAGGGCTCGGGCGCGCGCAAGGGGACGATCGCGACGACCTGCAACTACTGCGGCGGGCAGGGCCAGGTCGTCCAGTCGCGGGGCTTCTTCCAGGTGGCGACGACCTGCCCCGCGTGCGGCGGCGAGGGGGTCCGGATCACCGACCCCTGCCCCAACTGCCGGGGCTCGGGGCGGGTCAGCGCCGTGGCGCACCTGAAGGTCGACATCCCCCCGGGCGTTGAGAGCGGCATGTGGCTCCAGCTCCGCGGCCAGGGCGAGCCCGGCGACCCCGGCGCCCCCCGGGGCAACCTCCGGATCCAGATCCTCGTCCGCAAGCACCCCTTCTTCGAACGCAACCGCAACGACTTGCTCTGCCAGGTGCCGATCAGCTTCTCGCAGGCCGCCCTCGGCGCCGAGGTCGAGGTGCCGACCCTCGACGGCCCCGATCGGCTCCACGTCCCCCGGGGGACCCAGAGCGGCGAGGTGCTCCGGCTCAAGGGGCGCGGCATGCCCGACATCAGCGGTCGGGGCCGAGGCGACGAGCTGATCGAGGTGATCGTCGAAACCCCGCGCCACCTCTCGAGCCGCCAGGAAGAACTCCTCCGCGAGTTGGCCGAGATCGAACACGAGAACGTCAGTCCGCGGCGCAAGAGCTTCTTCGAGAAGCTCCGCGACTATTTCACCGAGGACGCCGATGGCGCCGAGCCCGGCACGTCCTGAACCTCACGCGTCCCTCACGGGCGCGAAGGCCAGGTAGGACAGTAATATGAGCGACACGACGGACCACACCGACACGAACACCAACGACGCGAGCAAGACGACGGCACAGACCACCAACGGTCCTGCGGGAGAATCAGCCCCCATGGTCGAGAGCGCCCCGATCAGCGACGAGATCGTGCAACTCCAGCAGCAGCGCGACGAGTATTACGAGCAGCTCCAGCGCAGCCGCGCCGAATTCGCCAACTATCAGAAGCGGTCGAAGTCGCAGGCCGACGCCGACCGCGTCTACGCGGTCGGGACGCTGGCACGCGACCTGCTCGACGGGCTCGACAACCTCGAGCGCGCCACTGACGCGCTCCGCGCCTCGGGTGCTTCGGGGATCACCGAGGGGCTCGACATGGTCCACAAGCAACTGCTGGCGACCCTGGCCAAGCACGGCGTCGAGCCGATCGTCGCGCTGGGGCAGCCCTTCGACCCGAACCAGCATGAGGCTCTGGTCCAGCAGCCCGACGCCGAGCATCCCGGGGGGACTGTCGTGGCCGAGCTGAGCAAGGGCTACAAGCTCCGAGACCGCGTGCTCCGGCCCTCCAAGGTGGCCGTCTCGGTCAAGCCCTCCGAGTCCCAAGGACAATCGAGTTGAATCGGGTCGAGTCGGATTTCACGGGAAGGACGCATGCCAACCTACGATTACGTGTGTGATTCCTGCGGTCACGAGTTCGAGGCGTTCGAGTCGATCAAGGCCGAGCCCCAGTCGGTCTGTCCCACGTGCGGCGTCCCCAAGCTGCGGCGAAAGATCGGGCCGGGGGCCGCGATCCTGTTCAAGGGGTCGGGCTTCTACCAGACGGACTATCGCAGCGACTCATACAAGCAGGGCGCGAAGGCTGACCAGCCCGCCGAGTCGTCGGCCAAGCCGTCGGAATCGTCAGCGTCGACCAAGGCCGAATCCCCCAAGCCCTCAACCAACGGGACGTCGGGATGATCCGAGGGCGTTGCCCGATCTGCCGGCGGCCGTTCGAGGTCCCGACGCTGGCTGACCTCCCGACCTTCCCCTTCTGCTCCGAGCGCTGCTGGCTGATCGACCTCGGGCGGTGGTTCGACGGGTCTTACACCATCCCAGGCCCCGAGGTTACCGTCTCGCCCCGTCCGGGGATCCTTGGCGACGACGCAGCGGACTGAGACGGGCCTTCGAGGCCGATCCTGGGTGACCGATGCCAGTTCCGGATCTCGGATCTGGCATCGTGCATCGATCCATCACCCGCTCTCATCCATGAATGGGGTCCACCTCACGGTGACCCCCTGACGAACCCGGACCAGGATTCCGTCATTCTCGGCCACGGGTTCCGCGGGATGGTGCTGTTCTGACGCGCGCCGATCGACTCGATCCCGGGTCCTGGTCAGAGCTGGGCGGCGTTGACCTCCGTACGCCACGCATTCCAGTAGGCGCCCATCCGCTTGACGAAGGCCCTGGGCTTCTCGCTGTAGAGCTTCCAGCCCAGGTCGAAGGCCTCCTGCTGAAGCTCGGCCCGGCGGCGGTCGATCAGGGGCAGGATCGCCTCGAGGGCGGAGCGG
>JAFANO010000307.1 GCA_019232645.1 Planctomycetaceae bacterium
GGGTCCTCGCGCCACGCGACGGCTTGTCCGTCGCGACCGGTCGGTCTAGGATGACGGGGAATCCATCGCGAGGTCGCGAGGACCCGCGGGCTTCGTTGCACGGGACTCGACGCCATGCCTAGTGTCCCCCTCCGACTCCGACCGACCGGACCGGCGCGCCTCGGGCTGATCGTGGCGGCGCTGTTCGGATTCGCCTTCGCCTCCCTCCCTCCGACGACCGCCACCGCCGCAGCCAAGCCAGCCAAAAAAGACAGCAGCCCCCGGATCCGGCCGAAGGAAGTCAGGCTGACCGCCTCGGTCGAGCCCGCCGAGGCCAGGGCGGGCGAGACGGTCACCTATCGGGTCACGGCCCAGCTCGATCCCGGCTGGCACATCTACAAGTACGCCAAGGTCCAGCCGGACGAGGGCCCGCGCAGCACCACCTTCGACTTCTTCGACACCGCCGGCCTGAAGGTCGTCGGCGACTGGACCGCCTCGAGGCCGCCCATCCAGAAGCCGGAGCCGGCGTTCAACAACATGGTCCTCGAGTACTACGAGGATGAAGTCGACTGGAGCATCCGGCTGCAGGTCGCCGCGGGTACCGCGCCGGGCAAGAAGGTCCTGCGCTGCCAGGTGGGCTACCAGATCTGCGATGCCAGCAGTTGCAAGATCCCCGGCCAGTGGACGCTGCCCGACGTGGTACTGACAGTCCTACCCAGCGGCAGCACGTCCGCGACGGCTCCGACCGGCACGGGCGGGCCGGCCGAGACCTCGGCCTCCGCACCGGCCCCCAAGGCCCCGGAGACGAAACCCGACGCCCCGGTCGCCCCCGCCGCGCAGGTGCCGGCCGTGCTCCCGCAGGCCCCGGCCGAACCGGCCCCCGCAGCCTCGGGGGCCCGAAGCGAGATTGCGCTGAAGGCCGAGCAGGGGATCATCCCCTTCCTGCTCGCCTCGGCGCTGGGCGGCCTGATCGCGCTCGCCATGCCGTGCGTCTGGCCGATGGTGCCGATCACGGTCAACTTCTTCGTCAAGCAGGGGCACCAGAGCAAGGGTCAGACGACCGGGCTGGCCGTCACTTACTGCCTGGCGATCATCGGCATCTTCACGGCGGTCGGGGTGCTCTTCTCGTTCTTCCTGTCGGCGACGGCGCTGCAGCGGCTGGCCAACAACCCCTGGCTGAACGTCGCTGTCGCCGTGCTCTTCCTGGCCTTCGGGTTGAGCCTGCTCGGCGTGTTCGAGATCCGCCTGCCGAGCTTCCTGCTCAACGCCTCGGCGCGGGGCGAGAGCCGGGGGGGACTGATCGGCGTCGTCTTCATGGCACTCACGCTGACGATCACGTCATTCACCTGCACCTTCCCGGTCGTCGGCGGACTGCTGGTGATGGCGGCGGGGGGCCAGTTCTTCCTGCCGATCGTCGGCCTGGCGACGTTCGCCGCCGTGCTGGCCTTGCCGTTCTTCCTGCTGGCGCTGTCGCCCGGCCTGCTGTCGCGGATGCCCCGCGGCGGCGACTGGATGAATGCGGTCAAGGTCGTCGGCGGCCTGGTCGAGATCGGCGCGGCCTGCAAGTTCATCAACACCGCCGAGATCGGCTTCGGCGCGGTCCCCCGGCGGGCCTGGATGAACGCACAACTGACGCTGACGATCTGGGTGATCCTGGCCGCCGTCTGCGGCGTCTACCTGCTCGGCCTGTTCCGGACCGATCACGACCACGACGAGGTCAAGGTCGGCCCGGTCCGGCTTTTGTGCGGGTCGCTCTTCCTGATCCTGGCCCTGTACCTGTCCCCGGCGCTCTTCGGGCGGATGCCGCAGGGCCCGCTCTTGAACACGCTCGTCGGGCTCTTCCCGCCCGACTTCATGGAGCTGGTCGCGCCACCGCCGCCCGGCCCGGGCACGGGCCTCGCCGCGGGCGCGTCCGCGGGGTCCGAGGCCACCTCCTCCGACCCCGAGGAGGCGCTCCGCCAGCAGAAAAGCTTCCACGGCGTCGTCTGGGGGATGAGCCTCGACGCCGCGCGCCAGCGGGCGAAGGCCGAGCACCGGCCGATCCTGATCGATTTCACCGGGGTCAACTGCGCCAATTGCCGGGCGATGGAGCAGGGGGTCTTCCCGCTGCCCGAGGTCGTCGCGCAGCTCTCCAAGTTCGTTACTGTCCAGCTCTACACCGATTTCGTGCCGATCGCCTCGCTCACGCAAGAGGATCGCGAGGCCCTGGCCGCCAAGAACCAGGAACTGCTTTTGGATCTGGCCCACGAGGCGACCAACCCGATCTACGTCGCGCTGGCGCCCGACGGCCGCGTCCTGAGCACGATCGGCGGCAAGCGCGGCCCGGCGGACTTCCTCGCGTTCCTCAACGAGGCGTTGACCAAATACCAGGACGGCCGCAAGGTCGCTCAGGTCGGGCCGACGCGCTGAGGTCACTCCCCATCATGAAGCCACGGCCTCTGGCCGTGCGACCCGAAGCGCATCGAGCGCTCCTGCGTGCCTCTGGGCTTGGCCCCGCGGTCGGGAACCGGCTCCGAGGGGCCAGCGGTCCTCCGGGGAGGACCAGAGGGGCCGCCGCTCGGGCCGCGCAGAAGCAGGTCGGGGAGAGGGCTGCAGGGGCCGGCCCGAGCCGGCCACGAAGCCTTGGACGAGGGTCAGCTGACCTCCCCGCCCCCTACGGGGGCTCCCTGAAGGAAACGGCCCCCGCGGCGGGGCCCTCCTCATTTCTCGGCCTCGAGTCGAGGTCGGTTATTGCCGAAGCGATCGTTGAACCACTGGATGACGGAGTAGAAGACTGGCGTCAGGAAGATCCCAAAGAGCGTCACTCCCAGCATGCCGCTAAAGACGGCCGTGCCCAGGGTCCGGCGCATCTCGGCGCCCGCACCGATGGACATCACCAGCGGGACCACGCCGAGGATGAACGCGAGCGAGGTCATCATGATCGGCCGGAGCCGGAGCTGGCACGCCTGCAGGGTCGCCTGGTTCCGGGGCACGCCGGCCTCGCGCCGGGCCTTGGCGAACTCGACGATCAGGATGGCGTTCTTGCACGCCAGGCCGACCAGCACGATGAAGCCCACCTGCGTGAAGATGTTGATGTCCATCTGGGCGGCCTGCACGCCGGTGACGGAGCAGAGCAGGCACATCGGGACGACGAGGATGACCGCCAGCGGCAGCGACCAGCTCTCGTACTGAGCGGCCAGGACCAGGAACACCAGGACCACCGCCAGGAGGAATGCGAACATGGCCGTCGACCCGGTCTGCAACTGCAAGTATGCCAGCTCGGTCCACTGGTAGCGCATCGATTGCGACAGCTCCGGCTCGACCAGGCGCTGCATCGCCTCGATGGCTTGGCCCGAGCTCACGCCGGGCGCCGCGTCGCCGTTGATGGCGGCGGAAGGATACATGTTGTAGCGCATGATCAGCACCGGGCCGCTCACGTCGCGGATGCTGGCCATGCTGCCCAGCGGTGCCATCCCGCCGCTCTCATTCCGGATCTTCAGTTGCTTGAGGTCCTCGATCTGCTTCCGGAAGTTCGCATCCCCCTGCACGTTCACCTGCCAGGTCCGGCCGAAGCGATTGAAGTCATTGACGTAGAGTGAGCCGAGGTAGACCTGGAGCGCGTTAAAGACCTCGGCCATCGAGACGTTCATCACCTTCACCTTCTGACGATCGAGGTCCAGGAACAGCCAGGGGGTGTTCGCCCGGAAGCTGGTGAACAGCCCCTGCAGGGCCCGATCATTGTTGCCGACGGCCACGACGCGATCGGCGACGGTTTGCAGCGCCTGCGGGCCCAGGTCGCCGCGGTCCTCGATCACGACCTTGAACCCGCCCGCGGTCCCCAGCCCCTCGACCGGGGGGGCGCCGAAGACGTTGATCAGGCCATCCTGGATCTCGTCCTGGCATTCCTCCTGGAGCCTGGAGGCGACCGCGTCGCCGGAGAGGTCGGGGCGGGTCCGGTGGTGGAACTCATCGAGCATCACATACAGCGAGCCGAAATTCGGCGCGTTGGAGTTGAGCAGGATTGACTGGCCCGAGATGCCCACCGTGTGGGCGACGCCGGGGACCTTGCTCGCGATCTCCTCGACGCGCTGCATCACCTTCTGGGTGCGCTCCAGCGAGGTCGAGTCGGGCAGTTGCACGTTGACCAGCAGGTAGCCCTTGTCCTGGGTCGGGATGAAGCCGCTGGGTGTGTGCGTGAAGCCCCAGAAGGTCAGATAGAGCAGGCCGCCGTAGACCAGCAGCACGAGCGCGCTGATCCGCAAGAGCATCCCGATGATCCGCGTGTAGAGGTTGGTGGAGGTGTTGAATCCCACGTTGAACAGCCAGAAGAAGCCGCCTAGGAATTGGTTCAGCGGATCGTTCAACAGCCAGCCGATGCCCATCCCGGCCATCACCCCGGTCACCCGGACCATCCATGGGACGACCTCCGGCCCGACGACTTTCGAGCCCTGCACCGACGCCGCCAGTGTGGACTCCAGGTGCGGCGCCAGCCACGGGCCCAGGAACTGCCAGCCCAGCCAGCCCCCCAGCGCCACGAACACCAGCCGGGGCAGCGCCTCATACCTCCCCTTCGCGCGCGACCGCAGCAGCAGCGCCGCCAGCGCCGGGCTCAGCGTCAGCGAGTTGAATGCCGAGATCACCGTCGACGTCGCGATGGTCAGCGCGAACTGGCGGAAGAACTGGCCGGTGATCCCCGAGATGAACGCGCAGGGCACGAACACCGCCGTCAGCACCAGCCCGATCGCGACCACCGGGCCCGAGACCTCCTCCATCGCCCGATACGTCGCCTCCCGCGGC
>JAFANO010000427.1 GCA_019232645.1 Planctomycetaceae bacterium
CTCGGGGAAGTCGTGGGCCAGGACGTCGAGCTCGGCCTTGGCCTCGGCATACCACGCGGCCTGGATCAAGAACCGGGCGACGCGGAGCCGTTCGTTCTGGTTGGCCCGCTCGACCTTGGCCAGCAGGCCGAGCACGACCTCGCGAGGAACCTGCCGGGTCGAGAGCTGGCTCAGCCAGAAGCCGTCCACCCCGCGGAGCTTGACCAGGTACGGGCCGAGCTCGTTGATCGCCTGCTCCATCCGAATCGGCTGGCTCGACCGCGACCCGAGGTAGGTGAAGATCCGGCGCCCCTTATCGTTCCAGGGTCCGGCCTCGACCCTGAGGACCTCCTTGGGCATCACCCCGCCGTGCACGACCAGCGGCTGGACGAGCTTGAAGGCCTCGAGGTTCCGGAGCGAGTCCTCGGAATCGATCCGCGCGACCTTGGAGTCGCGGACCACGATCCGCTTGAGGCCGTCGAAGACCCAGACGATGGTGTTGTCGCGGTCCACAGCCCCTCGGTAGATCGTGCCGTTCTTCATCACGACGTTGTCGCCGACCGCCGGCACCCCCAGCACCAGGAACACCAATGCCGGGAGAGCGGGGAGTCCGAACCATCGAGCCTGTGGCATGCAGGGTATCTCTAAACCGAGAGGAGGGCCTGAGATCGGGGTCGGGGGTAGGTACCACCCGAATTGATTCCAACGGGCCGTTGAGGGCCTGATTCCTCGCAAGGCCAAGGAACTATTGTGAGACTTCACCCGCCCCCGTCAAGCGGAGGCCGGGTCGTCCATCCCACCTCGGCACGACCCCTCGACCAGACGTTTTCTGAGGCTCGACGGTGGCATGACGCGCCGGCCGAGCTGAAGCTGGAAAGGTCGTTGCGAGTGCAAGAGCGGGAGAGTCTTCAGGCAACGGGACAGGCCGGGATGGCCGGGGCTCGCGTCGGGGGGCCCCGGCCGCCCCCTCCTCAAATTGGAAAGGCAGGCCCGTTGGACCTGCTCGAGGGGTCGAACCAAGCCGCACGTGGGGAGGGCGGCCGGCCATGCCGCGGGGCATTACAACCGGAGGGAGCATCGTTGAGGTGAGGCCCGAGCTCTTCGGTGACCTTTTGCATATCCTCATCAGATACCCGTGTCAGGCGGCTTCCTCCGGCCGGAATCGTCGGCTATCATGAGGATTGGCGCGAGGCCCCGGTTCGCCCGGCATCACCTCTCTCGCCGCCTTCGGGTACGACCGCCGAGGCCCCCCTCACTATGTCGACCGAGCCGAACGGGATCACCATGCGTTCCGACACCATCAAGAAGGGCGACGCCCGCGCCGCGCATCGGAGCCTGCTCCGCGCGACCGGCGTCCGCGAGACGGACTGGGACAAGCCGTTCATCGCCATCTGCAACAGCCACGTGGACATCATCCCCGGGCACGTCCACCTCCAGGAGGTGGGTAACTTCGTCAAGGAGTGTGTCCGGGCGGCCGGCGGCGTGCCGTTCCTGTTCAACACGATCGGCGTCGACGACGGGATCGCGATGGGACACCAGGGGATGAAGTATTCGCTCCCCTCGCGCGAGCTGATCGCCGACAGCGTCGAGACGATGATCGAGGCGCACCGCTTCGACGGTATGATCTGCATCCCCAACTGCGACAAGATCGTGCCGGGGATGTTCATGGGCGCGATGCGGGTCAATATCCCGACGATCTTCGTCTCGGGCGGGCCGATGGAGGCGGGCAAGACCGAGTCCGGCCAGACGGTGGACCTGATCGACGCCTTCGTCGCCGGCGCCCAGCGGCAGAGCGGCGCGATCTCCGCCGAGGCGCTGGAGGCGATCGAGAAGGCCGCCTGCCCGACCTGCGGGAGCTGCTCGGGCATGTTCACCGCCAACAGCATGAACTGCCTCGCCGAGGCGATCGGCATGGCGCTGCCGGGCAACGGCACGATCCTGGCGACCTCCGCCGACCGCAAGGCCCTCTACGACCGTGCGGCGCAGCGGATCGTGGCCATGGCCAAGGACTTCGGCCGGCTCGGGCCGGGCCACGGCCTGCTTCCCCGCGAGATCGCCACGGCCGCCGCGTTCGACAACGCGATGATCCTCGACATGGCGATGGGAGGCAGCACGAACACCGTGCTCCACATCCTAGCCATCGCCGCCGAGGCCGAGGTGCCGTTCACCTTGGAGCGGATCGATGTGCTGAGTAAGAAGACGCCCAACCTCTGCAAGGTCAGCCCGTCGAGTGCCTACCACATCGAGGACGTCGCCCGCGCGGGGGGCATCCACACGATCCTCGGCGAGGTCATGCGGGGCCGCCCGGGCCTGCTCGACCTGAGCTGTAAGACGGTCACCGGCCAGACGATCGGCGAGAACATTGCCGAGTACGACGTCCGGGGGGCGACCGCCTCGGCCGTCGCCCGGGCCTTGACCCGCGTCCGTCCCGGTGGGGAGCGGACCAGCCAGGCCTGGACCGTCCCCAGCGTCGTCGCCGCGTCGCGGTCGCAGGCCGCCGGGCTGGCCCTCCTCGAGGCCGAAGGCGAGGACCCGGACGACGGACCCCAGGGCGACGGCCACACCCCGGGTGACGGCTTCGACCCCTTCGACGTGATCCGGACCGTGGACAACGCTTACTCGCAGACCGGCGGCCTGACGATGCTCTCTGGCAACCTCGCCCCCGACGGCGCGGTGATCAAGACGGCGGGCGTGAACCCCAAGATGCTCAGGCATACCGGGCCCGCCGTGATCTTCGAGAGCGAGGAGGACGCCTACAACGGCATCGTCTTCGGCAAGGTCAAGCCGGGCGACGTCGTCGTCATCCGGGGCGAGGGACCCAAGGGCGGCCCCGGAATGCAGGAGATGCTCGCCCCGACGACGGCGATCAAGGGAGTCGGCCTGGACGACACGTGCGCGCTGGTCACCGACGGCCGCTTCTCGGGCGGCACGGCCGGCGCGTCGATCGGCCATGTCAGTCCCGAGGCCGCCGTCGGCGGCCCGATTGGACTGCTCCGGCCCGGCGATATCGTCGAGATCGACATCCCCGCCGGCCGGCTCTCCGTCCGCCTCTCGGGCGAGGAACTCGCCGCGCGTCGCGCCTCCTGGACCCCGCCCGCCCCCCGATTCACCCGGGGCTACCTGGCCAAGTACGCCAGCATGGCGACCAGCGCCTCGACCGGGGCGGTCCTGAAGTGGGATTGAACCCGACCGCCCGGACCGCTCAGGAGACCTGTCGGGGGATGATCTTACGGGGTGGACCCTGCGATCTTCGGCGTCATCGTCCGCCGTCCGCGTCTCCTGATCTCCGCGGGGGTTGTCGTCTCCCCGAGGGAGTCCACCCCGCGGAGGTGGGCGACGGTGGGTTCATTCGACGTGGTGATCGAGGCTCGAGCAGGCCTGATGCGCCGGATCATGGCCATGATCCGAGAGGATCGTCGGGTGGATGGCCGCCTTTAGTATTACTCCGTTAGGTCAGGGGAGCCATTGATGTAACGACTCGTAACTCAACGACTTAAAGCATCAATCACATTCGATGTATCAATTTTCTTGGATGTCTTAAGTCTTTTGAGATATAAGAGTCGCGTCATTCGGTCAGAAAATCTAACGGAGTAGTATTAGAGCCGCTTTCGGATGTCTTCCCCGTAGCCATCGTCGTTCCCCTCCTC
>JAFANO010000665.1 GCA_019232645.1 Planctomycetaceae bacterium
GTCGGGAGCTGGAGCAGGACCTCAGGGCCGCCGACCAGCAGCAGCGCCAGGTCGGGCGGGCCCTCGGTCGCGAAGTTGAGCAGGAGCCGGAGCGCCTCGAAGGTCGCCGGGTCGTCGATCAGGTGGGCCTCGTCCACAACCAAGAGCGGTCGCTCGCCCCGTGCGGCCGCCGAGGCGAGCCACTGGCGGAGCCGCCGGAGCGAGCCGGCCAGCGTCCCGTCGCCCCCCGGGCCGGCGCCCAGCTCGTCGGAGAGGAAGGCAAGCAACTCAGCGGCGGGCATGGCCGGGAAGGCCAGGTGTGCCAACGGTCCGCCCATCGCGCGGGCGAGTGCCCGAGCCAGCAGCGTCTTGCCCGTCCCCGGCGGCCCGAAGATCAGCGCCGGACCCAGCGCGTGCTCCAGCCCGTATCGGACACGACGCAGGACCGCATCCCGACTAGGGACCCCGATATAGGTCGAGGGGCTCACCGACTCGCCGAAAGGTCGTCCGTTCAGGCCGAAATGCGCCTCGTACAACAGGGCCTCCGCGGGCAGGGAGAGGAGGAGTCCGTCTCCATGAAGTAAGGAGGGGAAAAGGACGGGACGGTCGTTTAACGGGCGACGGGCAAAGCCACCATCATACGCATTCCAGATCTTTTGTGCGTTCTGTCCGGATCTCAAATTTGAGATTTCAGATTTCAAATTTGCAGACCGAGCTCACGAAATCCCTGGAATCCGTATCAGACGAACGTCTCGGCCACTCCGAGCAGCGGAATGCCGACCGCATCAAGGGCCTCTCGGGCGCGGACCAGGGCGCGGGCGCCGGTCAGGGTGCGGTTGCGAACCAGGACCGCGGCGTCGACCGAGCGGTGCAGGATGGCGGTGCGCAACCCGGCGAAGAGTGGGCTGCCGTCGATCAGGACGAGGTCGAACTCGCGTCGGAGCCGGGCCAGGACGGACGACCAGGCCGAACTGGCGACGAACTCGCGCGGGCGGGCAACCGGGGCGCGGAGGGGGAGGAGACTCAGGTGGTCGTCCGGCGCGTCGATCAGCGCATCGGCCAGGAGGAGCCCGTCGTCGACCACGTCGTCGAGCCCGACTTCGGGGCGGAGCCCGAGCTGGCGCGCCAGCATGGGGCCGGTCAGGTCGGCGTCGACGAGCAGGGTCCGCCCGGGGCGGCGGGCCAGGGCCCGGGCCAGCGTCAGCAACAGGGTCGTGCGGCCCTCGGCGCGGTGGCAGCTCGTGAACAGCAGGACCTTGAGGTGCTGCCGCGCGCGGGCCTCGATCAGGGCGTCGGCCAGCCGCGCGAACCGCTCGCCGAACTCACGCTCCAGGGCCCGCACCGTCGCCGGCCAGAGGAGGGCTCGGGCCTCGGGCCGTGGCTCCGCCTCGACCTCGACCTCGAAGTGGGGCGCCGGGGGGACGGCGGCATGCTCGGCCGCGCTTCGCTGAGCGTAGGCGCGGGCCAGGGCATGGTCAACGTCAACTTCCCGCATGGGCCGGCTCCTCCGAACCATCGGCGGGTAAAAGATAACCGGGGAAGACGATCGGCGGCTCGGCCTCGGAGCACGACGGCAGCGCGGCCGGCTCGATCGAGATCGAGATCACGGGGCGGCACATCCCCTTGGCGAATTCGGCACCTCTCGCCTCGTGGCCGAAGCGATGACGATCCGAAGCCAGGGCCCTGGGATGACCACCGCTGAGCATCAACGCGACCACGACCAAGGGCGCCGCGGCCATGACGGCATAGCCCGCCATCCGGACCTCACGCCGGAGCCGACGCCGACGTCGATGCGCCGGCCGTCGTCGCGGACGCATCGCGGCCCCTGGAAGCGCCGGCACCTGGATCAGGACCGGCACCATCGGCCGCTCCGGGAGCCGCGGATACGGGAGGGTTACGCAGGACTGGAGACCTTGTTCTCGGGACATTGCTGGGTCCCCCACGGTCACGTTGGAAAGCGTGTCGGGTTCGCGGGATTCGGACCGTCGCGCGGGTCGCCTTCGGCGACATGACTCAGCGGACTGCTCCGCTCACTCTCAACTATCGACCTCGCCCTCGGCAAACTTGAACGGCCATAACGGAATTGACGGGATCAGAAACATGGCGGGGATCGCCGCCCCCAGAGGCCGCGGACGATTCCCCGAGACCTGATACGCATCCCAGGTCTCCGGTGCACTCCGCGCGGATCTCGAATTCGAGACTTTCGAAATGTCCCATCAGCAGGCCGGGTGCGCGAGATACCAGGAGCCCGTATCATACGCATTCCGGATAATGGGTGCATTTTTTTCCGGATCTCACATTTGAGATTTCAAATTTGAGATTTCGAATTTCAAATTGAGATTTCAAAATTCAAATTTAAGATTTCAAATTTGAGATTTCAAATTTCAAATCAGCAGACCGGTGCACCAAATTGCTGGGACCCGTATCAGAGAAGGGCGTCGGCACCACGCGGAAGGCCCCGTCCGAGGGACGTGGGGCGGCCCAACAGTCCCCCGGGACGGGGCATGACGCAGTTGATCCGAACCGGAGACACGTGGGGCGGCGATCAGCGACCGAAGAGCCGGAAGAACGCGCGACGCGCCGACGGGAAGCCGAGGCTCGAGGAGTCGTTGCTATCGCTGATGCCTCGGGCGAACATCGGGGACCGGCCCGCCTCGTAGTTGCCGACCGGCCGGAAGACCGGCGGCGCCCCCGCGAAGCCGCGGCCGAAGCCGCCGCCGTTGGCCAGGTCGAGCGACCGGACGTTCGCCTCGGTGATCATGGGGTTGTGGCCCTGCCAGGTCGTCCCGACCAGTTGGAGGATGTTCAGCGGGCAATACATCGCGTCGCCCTTGACCGAGATCCAGTCGGCCGACCAGGGGTTGGTCTGGTCCACCAGGCCGTCGAGCCCGAAGACCACGACGTACTCATAAGAGACGGTGCGGGGCTTGTCGTCCTGGCCGTTGAGGCATGACCCCGAGTTGGCCAGGACCTCGACCTCCAGGCGGACCGCGCGCGGGCCCTTGCCGGGGACGGCATGGAACTGGGCGGTGTACTTATAGACGCCGTGGTTCCAGACCTCATTCGGCGTGCCGCGCGGGGGGAACGCCCTCAGGTTCCCCAGCAGGATGATCTGCTCGCCCCGGATGTGCCGCTCGAGCATGCCGTGGAACCTGGGGGCCGATTGGTCGCACTCGTCGGGGCCGGGGCGGGGCGGGCCGGCGGGCATCTCGTTGGCGTAGTCGCCGATCCGGTGGTTGAAGTGGTTCTCGCCCAGCTCGGCCCAGAGCCCCTTGAGCTCGTCGCGGGTCAGGCCCGAGCCGGGCGCGGGGGTCGGCTCGTTCAGGAGGATCGACGCCACGGCGCCGCCGAGGCAGTGGCCGGGCCAGCGCTGGATGTCCTGGTTCTGGCTGTTGGCCGCCTCCCAGTTCCGCGCCGAAGTGTTGAAGAGCTGATCATACTTCAACAACGGCGACGGGGTCTGGTAGAGCTGGCCGTCGGCCCCCCGGAAGGTCAGGTCGTCGTAGAGGTTGGGGAACCAGGTGATCGTGTCGCCGGGGGCCGCGGGGGTCTCGAGCAGGCCGTTGGGGCCGGCGCGGATGATGTCCTGGCCCGGGGCGATGTAGCCGCCCGGCGTGGCGACGAGCTCGTCGTCGCCGAAGACCTGCATCGTATCCACCCGCGCGTTGCCGCCGGCCCAGGGCTCGTGGATCGCGTCCGACTTGGTGGGCCAATAATAGAAGTTCCACGGCTGGCGGGTGCTCTGCGCGGTCTGGACGA
>JAFANO010000179.1 GCA_019232645.1 Planctomycetaceae bacterium
CGCCCTCTGCTGCTCCAGCAGCTCGCTGACCAGCGCCAGGGGCAGGCAGAGCCGGCGCGCGGCCCACTCCGTGGTGAACTGAGGGACGGTATACGCCGCCTTGAGTGCCAGGTCGCTCAGGACCGCGGGGGACACACCGGCGTCGTGCATGTCCGCCAGCACCTTCGGCGCGAACGCATCGCCGAGCGGGATCATCGTGGGCAAGTGGGGCACGTCGGAAGGATTCGTCTCAGAGTCACCGCTCATCGTTCTGCATACCCCTCTCTGATCGGTACTTCGCATCGAAGCGAGACTCAAGCCAAGAGGTCCTCACGACCCCGGTCTCAGCCGTTAATGGCCTGGGATCCTTGTTGAGGGACTTCAATAATTCAACGGACTGATCGAACGAGGATTCGTGTCGGTCGATAGCAGGGCAGTGCCCTGATCATAACGGACCTAGAGGAAGAATGATGCTGGACACAAGGTTGGATTCGAAGCTCACACCGGACCTGGCCACGGAGGTGTCCGGGCTATAGCCGGACGGCGAACTGACCGGTGCCGCGAAACTGACGGTCAACTGGTCGCCGAACTGGCTCCAGGTGGTGGATTGGCCCGAGAGGATCTGGTTGTTGACATTGCCCCCCGACAAGCTCATCCACTGCGTCTATCTGTTCGTCTCATTATTGATCTGGCACTGTGAGCATTGTAAAAGGCTGGGATGTGTTCGGATTAAGGCTCCACATCGCCGTGCTGCTTACACTGATTGGGAAGCCCGAATATCCTAACAGGCTGCTAAAGAAGGCGGGCACTAAGCCCACGTGATCGCCGGATCGGGTAGCGGTCACCTTCACCCACTTGAAGTTTTGGCTGTCGATTTGCACGTCGGTGTCATTGATCACAACTGGCTGATTGAGGACGAAATTGGCCTGGCCGATTGCGATAGCCTGAGCTTGGGCTTGGGCTTGGGCCACCGTGGGATCGGAGGAGTTTATAGCCAGTTGCATCGCGCCGGCCAGAGCGGCCGCGTCGGCGACGGTCTCGAGCTGGGCACGGGCCGTGGCGATGACCCCGATGTCGACGGCTAGGGCCGCGAGGCCGAAGAAGGCGAATAGCAACACGGCCGTGAGGGTCAGGATCGAACCACGAGGCATTGATTCAATAGGATGCTTAATCGCTTTCATTTCTATGATCTCCCGTCGGTCAGGTCCGCTCGCCGCTCAGGGCGTCATGACCCGTTCGCCCCTGATTGTTCGCTGCTCAAGGTGGCCGAGGCGGTGATCGTCGCGGATCCGAGAAATTGCGGAGGCGAGAGCCAACTCACATCACTGAAGTTGACGCTGATGGTCAGGGTGACGTATTCTCCCAGATTGGGATTTTGAAAACTCGACTGGCTTATATTGGAGGTGTATTTCGTGATTCCCCCACTGTTCAGGATCGCCTGGACGGTGGCATCAATATCGCTTTGCATGCTGCCGTTGAGCACCGCCACGCGGCATCCCTCGCGAGCCGCATCGCTAATCAACTGGAACGTCATCCCCATCTGCGACATTTCAATCATTCCGTAAACGAAGATGAAGAACACCGGCAGGACGAGCGCCGACTCAACCATGACCGCACCTCGCCGCGCGGGTGTCTGTGCTCGATTTCTCATTCGCATCGTCCCCTCCGGCGCGTGCAAGGTGAGATTCCGATCCGAGGGAGGTGGCGGGGGGAACCACTCCTAGCACCTCTCGATCCATCTTCTTCCGACAGCCGACGTGTTCACATGCTCAGCGCGATCACTGGCTCCGTTACCCGGACGTTCGTTATTGATGTTCGCTACTCATGACGGCCGAGGCGGTGACGGTCGTGGATCCGTAAAGGAACGGGGTCGGGAGCCAACTCACCGTGCGATAATCGACGCTGAGAGTGAGCGTGATCTGGTCCCCCAGCTGGGTCGTCTGGATGCTCGAAGGATTGAGCTCCAAGCTCGGAGAGATGCCCGAACCGCTGAGCGCCGTGTTGACGATGAACGTGACGTCGGCCGGCGTCGAGCCATTTCTCGCCGCCACTCGACATCCTGCGCGGGCCGCGCTCGTTAACAACTGGGTCACCATGCACAGCCGTGTTGCATCGATCACTCCGAGGACCAAGGTGAGGAGCAGCGACAAGACAAGCGCCATCTCGGCCATGGCCGCGCCCCGCCGTCGCTGTGATCGGCCGCTCAACCGCATCGTCGCTCCTCCCCCCGACGGAGGCCGAGTCTCGGGGTCATCAAGCTCCTCCTCGGATGATCCCAAACATTTTAGAATAATATTTTATTCAAAATGTTCACATCAAAATTTAATCGTAGGGATTTTCGTTTGAGTGAAAAAGTTCATGAATCGGAGCACGGCTGGTGCCAAGACCACGACGAAGACGGTGGGGAAGATGAACAGGAGGGTGGGGAACATGATCTTGATCGCCGCCTTCTGGGCCATCTCCTCGGCTCGCTGATAGCGTTTGAGCCGGAGCGTCTCGGCGTGGACGCGCAGCGACTTGACCAGGCTGGCTCCGTAACGTTCGGCCTGGGTGATGACCGAGGCCAGGTTGCGGATTTCTTCCAGGTCGGTACGGGTGCCCAGTTGCATCAGGGCCTCGCCGGGGGAGCGACCGAGCTGGACCTCGCGTTGAACGAGATTCAGCTCGGCCGCCAGGGCGGGGTGGGCCGTGCGCAGCTCGGTCGAGATCTTCCGCAGGCCCCCCGGCAGGCTCAGCCCCCCTTCCATGCTAATCACCAGGACCTCGAGGGCGTCGGGAAGGGCGCGGCGGAAGTTGGTCTGACGCTTCTTCTTCTGGCTATCGAGCCAGAAGCTCGGGCCGATCATCCCCCCGATGCCCAGGCACGTGCCGCCGAGCACGGCGTAACGCATCGGCAGGATGCCCAGGACTCCCAAGGCCAGGCCGATGAATGTGGGACCGACGATCAGGAGCAGCTTCACGCCGAGGAAGATCGCCATGGCCTGCCGCCCGTAGTATCCGGCATGGATGAGACGGGCCTGGAGGAGGGTCCGCTCCTCCTCCTCGGTCGGGATCAGCGGGGCCCCCATCCTGGGCAGCGTCGATTGGGTGAATTGTGCCATCGAGGTCGCCTGTGGGATCGAGTCACTCAGATCGCGACCGCTCCCAATTTCTTCCAGCCGCCGATCGAGACGGGTCCTCCGCGCGACGACCAGGGTATAGACCAGGAGGAATGCGCTACTGGTCAATGAGAACACGATCAGCGTGATTTCCCCATCGATTGTCATCGTCGTCACCTTCCCACGATCACGAATGCGGCGGTCACGTCCTCCCCGATCGGTCGGACAACGTCGCCAGACGATGAATTCAGGAGCAGGGAGCTGCCGGCCATCGAGGGCGGGGATAGGGTGATCATTCCTTCGCGGCCATGATCACCTCCTCATACGGATTCCAGGGATTTCGTGCACTCGGTCTGCTGATTGGAAATCCGAAATCTCGAATTTGAAATCCGAATAGAGCACACAAACTCTCTGGAATGCGTATCAGAAGTCGAAGTTCATGATCTTCCTGATCCACAGCGCGCCGATGCCTTCGAAGGTGAACATCCAGAACATGAGTCGGGGATACTTGAGCAGTTCACGTTCGTAATCGCCCAGGACCAGCAACAGCCCGAGGAACAGGACGATCGGTAGGGCGATGAGGACCCTCGCCTGCAGCCGGCCTTCCGCCGTCAGGGCGTTGATCTGCCCGCGGATGCGGTATCGCTGGCGGATGACGGCCGAGAGCTTGTCGAGCAGCTCGGCGAGGTTGCCGCCCGTCTGCTGCTGGACCAGCAGGGCCAGCACGAAGATCTTGATCTCGACCAACCCGGTCCGCCGCGCCAGCGCACGCATGGCGGCCTCGGAGGGGAGCCCCAGGTTCTGCTGCTCGTGGCAGTAGGAGAACTCGCCGGCGATCGGCTGGGGGAACTCGTCGGTGACCGCTTGCAGGGCCTGCGACATGGTCTGTCCCGACCGGATGACCCGGCTCATCAGGTCGAAGGCGTCGGGCAGTTGCGAGAGGAGCTCCTCGATCCGCGCGTTCCGTTTCCTCTGCACGTAGAGGACGGGCACGACGGACCCGAAGAGGGCCGCGACGAGGCCGACAAGCACGCTCCGGCACAGCAGTCCCGCGAGGGCCCCCAGGACCAGCCCGGTCACCGCCATGATCGTCAGGAGCTTCCGGGGCGTCAGGCCCAGCCCCGACTGCTCGATCATCGCCTCGAATCGCTGGCGGAAGGTCGGGTCCCACTCGCGCTCGACCTCCGTCTCGGCCGCGAGCAGGCCGAGGTCCTTGAACAGCAGCGCCTTGCGGGCCTGCTCGCGCTGATGCCTGCGGAACTCGTCGTCGACCCGCCGGCTGACCCGCGAACGGTCGCGCAGATACAGGTCCGACATGATCGAATAGATGCCCGCGACCGCCGCGAACACGGCGCCGAAGGTCAGCAATGGCAAGAGGGCGGGATTCACGTCGGGCCTCCACGCGCCGTCACGAGCCGAGGATGCGCCGCTCGAACAGGGTGGTCGGCAGCCCGTTCCCCGAGGTCTCCAGCCGATCCATGCACTGGGGCCGGATCCCGGTGGCGAAGAAATACCCCTGGGGGACCTGGCGCGCGTCCACGCCGGTCTGCTTGAAGCCGAAGAGGTCGTGCATGCTGATGACCTCCCCCTCCATGCCGATGATCTCCGAGACCTTGACGACCTTGCGGATGCCGCCCAGGAGGCGGGCGACCTGGATGACGATCTGGATGGCCGAGGCGATCTGGCGGCGGATGATCCAGATCGGCAGGTCGAACCCGGCCATGCCCGCCATCATCTCCAGGCGGCTCAGCGAGTCGCGGGTATCGTTGGCATGGATGGTGGTCATGCTCCCCTCGTGGCCGGTGTTCATCGCCTGGAGCATGTCGAGGGCCTCCGGCCCGCGGCACTCGCCGACGATGATCCGGTCGGGCCGCATCCGCAGGGCGTTCCGGACCAGGTCGCGGGCGGTCACCTCGCCCGTCCCTTCGATATTCGGCGGGCGGGTCTCCATCCGGACCACGTGGCGCTGCTGGAGCCGCAGCTCGGCCGCGTCCTCGATCGTCGCCACCCGTTCGTCGCGGGGGATGAACGCGGACAGGGCGTTCATGAGCGTCGTCTTGCCGCTGCCGGTCCCCCCCGAGATGATGATGTTGACGCGGGACTTGACGCAGGCCGAGATGAACTCGACCATCTCCGGGGTGATCGCCTTGTAGGCCATCAGGTCGGAGACCAGCAAGGGCCTGGCCCCGAACCGCCGGATGGACAGCAAGGCGCCATCGAGGGCCAGCGGGGGGATGATCGCGTTGACGCGGCTGCCGTCGGGCAGTCGCGCGTCGACCATCGGGCTGGTCTCGTCCACCCGCCGGCCGATCCGGCCCACGATCCGCTGGATGATCTGGAGCAGGTGCCGGTCGTCGTGGAAGGCGATGTCGACCGGCTCCAGCCGACCCCGGCGCTCGATGTACACGACCTTCGGGCCGTTGACCATGATGTCGGTGATCGTCGGATCCCGGAGCAACGGCTCGAGCGGCCCCAGGCCGAACGTCTCGTCGATCACCTCGTTGACCAGCCGCTCGCGCTCGCTCAGGTTGAGCAGGTCGGAGCTGAGCCGGGTCAGCTCCTCGGCGGCGCGCCGGACCTCCATCCGGAGCTCTTCCTCGTTCATCGTGCCGATGACCGCCAGGTCCATCCCGGCGATGAGCTGCTCGTGCAGCTCCCTCTTGACCCGGAGGAACTTCTCCTCGGACGTCATCACGGCCCGAGGCGCGTTCCCAGACGCGCTGCCGTTGCCCTGCATGCGACTCATCGTCCCCATCCCCCTCTCGCCGGAATCAAGCGCGCCGGTCCCTCGATGACGGATACGAGCCCCGGAGGTCACGATACGTGGGAGAATCGACCATCGCGAACGGCTGGACCAGGCCGCCGAGCGGCTCGCCGCGCTGCGCGACGTGCCGCTCGGCGACGGGGCCGAGCCGGCCGGAGGCCCCGGCCAGGTACGGGATCCGCCAGGGATCGATCCCCATGAGCCGGGCGGTGGTGGCGTCGACGGCCGGCAGGTTCGTCCCCATGACCAGCACCCCCGCGTGCCGCGGGGTGCCCATGATCGGGCCGTCCCCCTCCATGCCGATGATCCCATCCACGATCGCCAGGTGCGGCCGGACCGTCGCGTTGATGTCGAGGATCGAGGCCGGGATGCCCTCCAGGTGCAGCACGTTCTTCGGCCAGCCGTAGCAGATGCCCGGCAGCACGCCGAAGAGGTTCTTCATCGACAGCGTCACCCCCGCCCAGTGATGCGTCTTCATCTTGGGCAGGGAGACGATCACGTCGGCGCGGCGGAGGGCCCGCGGCAACCAGAGGTGCCCCAGCCGGGTCCGGCCCATCCGGTTGGGGGCCGCGAACACCTCGTCATGGTTCAGGTCGACGTACTCGATCCCGTCCTCCTCGAGGATCGGCCCGAGCAGCGACTGATCGAGGACGTAGTCCGAGTCGCGGCAGTGGCCCTGCCCCTCGGCCACGAAGACCTCCCGCGCGTCCCAGCCCCGGAAGACGTCGGCCACGGCACGGACCAGCGCGGGATGGGTATTGATGGACGTCGCCTCGCGGCTCGGCTCCACGAGGTTGGGCTTGAGCAGGACCGACTTGCCCTTGACCCAGGCCCGCCCGAGGCCCAGCTCGGTCAACCCGTCGCGGACGACACGGACCAGGTCGATGTCGTAGGAGTCCGCCTTGGCGATGAGGACGTCGGCCCGGAGGAACCCCTCCTCACTGTGCCGCAGGAGCGTGTACCCGGCCCCTCCCGCGAGGCCCAGCCCGGTGGAGACCAGGAATTCGCGACGGCCGATCTGGCGCCCGCCCGTCGGCGGCATCGCGTCGGAGACCGCGAGGGACGACTCGGGGGTGGTCCGGGGCGAGTGATCAGCCATGGTGCGAGTCTCCCTCCTCCGGGATCCCCAGGAGATCCACGGCGTGATCCCCGGCGGCGAGCAGCAGATGGGCCAGCCTCGGCGCGGCGTCGGCCCGGGAGGAGACCCGGCGGCAGGTCTCGGCCAGCCATTGATCGGCCTGGTCCGGCCGCTCACCCCAGGCCCTCAGGCCGAGCAGCCCCCAGCCGAGGGACTGGGCCGAGCGGACCCCCGGCAGGGTCCTCCGCAGGTAGGCGATCGCCCGCTCGACGATCGCCGTGCGACCGTCCACGCCGGCCAGGGCCAGCAGGGCCAGGCCGCTCGGCGCGGGCTGAGGGCGGAGCTCGTTGCCGAGCACGACCTTGCTCCCGAAATTCCAGCCCCCGGCCGCGATCGCGCGGTCGCGGATCAGGCGCACGCCCTCGCGGACCTTCGGGTGTTCGGAATGCCCCGCGCGGCGCAGGGCCAAGATGCTCAGCGCCGTCGGTTCAACCCAAGAATGGGTCTCGGGGACCCAGGGCCAGCCGGCGATCGAGGTGTCGTGACCCGCCCACAGGTTGGACGCCCGGGGCGACGTATAGGCCCGCTCGCTCAAGAGCCAGCGTGCGGCCCGGTCGCGTTCCGCCTGGTCCTGTCCCAGGGCCGCCCAGAGCGCGACGGCATAGGGCGTGGCCCAGCCCGGATCGCGCAGGGTCGCCGACACGCCCAGCGAGCCATCCGGATTCTGGAGGCTCGCGAGCCATCCGGCCGCGGTCCGGGCGATCGAAAGGCTGCGCCCGGGATCGGGATCGGTCGCGAGCAGTCCCAGGCAGGCGAGGACGGTCGGCTCCACGCTCGGCGCGGCGCCGGCGCGATAGCCCCAGGCGGTCACCCGCGGATCGCGGAGGTGAAGGAGTCGCTCGCGGGCGGTCGTCACCCATTCGCTTGACATGGGGCTAGTGCCTCGTCCAGGCTCATATTGATGAGTCGCGCTTGCGGAAAACCCTGGATTTTCAGCCATCAGGCGATGGATTCATCCATCGAATCAGCCTGGACGAGGTCCTAGTCCTTGTGTCGGCCATTGGTCAGCTGGCCGTTGGTGTGACGACCGTTGACACTGATCGCCAGCTTGGTGACGCTCCTGGAGATCTTGGTCGAGGGTGCCTCGAGCACGATCGGCACCCCGTTGTTGTTGGCCCGGTTGACGGTCCGGGGGTCGTCGGGGATGAAGTGGGCGATCTTCATCGCGAGCGCCTCCTCGACCTTGGCGTAGGGCACTTCCTTCGGCTGGCCATAGCGGTTGGCGACGAGCCGGACCTTGTCTCTCGCGATGCCTAGGGGTTCCAAATATTCCAGCGTCCGGCGGGCGTTGCGCAGCGAGGAGAAGTCGAGCCGCAGGACCAATAGGACCACGTCCGCCTGGCGGAGCACCTGGAGCTGCTCCTCGCGGAAGGAGTGGTCGAGGTCCACCACCACGTAGGGGTAGACGGACCGCGCCAGCATCATCGCCTGGCGGATCCCCTCAGGCGTGATCCGTCCGATGTCCTCCAGGTGGCGGGGCGCGGCCAGCAGGTGCACGCCGCTGTCGTGGTGGACGAATGTGCGCTCGAAGAGGGTGCGGTCCATCCGTGCCACGTGCTGGCAGAGGTCGGAGAGGGAGTAAGTCGGCTTCAGATCGAGCAACGCGGCCAGGTCGCCCGTCTCCAGCTTCATATCGATCAGCGCCGCCGTCTTGTGTTCTTTGGCCAGGACGGTGGCCAGGTTGACCGACAGCGTGCTCGACCCGCTGCCGCCGCTGGGGGCGAGCACGACGATGACCCGGCCCTGCGCCTCATGGGTCCCCGATGCCAAGGTCTTGCGCCACCGCGCCAGGGCGGAGAGGAGCTCGCCCTCGAGGTCGGCATCGTCGAGGTAGTCGTCGACCAGCCCCCGCAACGCCCGGATCACCACCTTCGGGTCGGAGGCCGGGCCGACGGCCAGCACGTGGGTCCCCGCGTGCCGGGGCATGTGCTCCAGCATGTCGAGGGCCCGCACGGCCCGCTCGGGCTCCTCCGGCAACACGACCACGACGAGGTCGGCCTCAGCCTGGGCCAGCAGGGGGATCGCGAGGTCGATGGAGAGAAGATGCGAGGCCGGACACTCCAGCCTCTCGCCGAACAGGATCCTCTGAATCCGGTCGGTGATCGCGTCGTTCTCACTGACCAGGAAGACGTTCATCGCGGATCAAGCTCCCCACGAGTCGTTCCCTGGATCTTCAACCACCCTCGTTCGGCGAACGGGGCACCATGGTGAATTCGACCGTGCCCTCGGCGCTGCCGCCGCGAATGGTCCGGATCACCATCTTGGCGGGAGGCGGCGCGGCCTTCGGTCCCTCCGGCTTGGGGCGCGGGGCCTGGGCCAGCGCATTGAGGAAATCCTTCCAGGGGCTCGCGGGCGGCTTCGGAGAGAGCCGGAGGTCGCGCATGGTGGCCAGCTGGGTGTTCGCGAGGGCGTTGTCGTTCGGGTTGCGGAGCGAGAGGTGGAGTGTCCCCTTGTTCTGGCCCAGGTCGAGCTTGGCCGCCTGGTCGGGCGTGACCAGCAGCGTCACCGACCGCAGCTCACTGGAGTTCACCTTGTTGTCCGTCGGGGCCTCGATCCGCTGATCGACGGCCAGGATCTCGACGTTCTGGAGCAGCGTGGTCGTGGCGCCGCCGCCGGTCAGGTCGCCGGGACCGCCGCCGGAATTGACCGTCAGCAGCACGTCCACCTTGTTGCCGGGGAGGATGAACCCGGCGACGCCGGCGGACACATTGGTATTGATCGTGATCGCCCGCATCCCCTTCGCGATATACGCCGCCATCCCGCGGTTGCCCCTGGTGCTGAGCTTGCTCTCGAGGACCGGTTCGTCCGCCACGATCGTCGCGAAGGCCGAGCGGTCGACGACGTCCTCCGGCTTGAAGATCGCCTCCCGGGGCACCAGGTCGCTGGGATAGTCGCGCATCTTGATCAGCTCGGGCGTGACCAGCGAGCCACGGGGGATGGCGACCGCCGCCACGACGATCTTGACGAGGGCGACCTTGGGCGCCGATCGTCCGACGTACCGTCGGACTCCCATGGCGGCCGACCCGCCGAACACGAGGGCCAGGATCAGGGCCAGGGCCGATTGGGGTCTCATGGTGCACCTTCGTGGAAAGATGATCAGTTATAAATTTTCACGGTACCATGGATAAACATCCAGACGAACGTCAAGATTGTGCCCATGGCGACCATCGCGGCGAACGGGACACAACGTTTGCGGCGATCGGAACGAGTCGCTTCGAGCTCCAGCCGATTGTCGCTCCCGAGGTGGCGACCGAAGGTCGCGAGGCGGTACCAGATGATCTGCAAATTGACCCAAGTTTCGCTCAAGCCTCCCCCGAACACGAGGAGGATGATCGCATAGACTCCCGCCGTCAGCGAACTCGCGATGAAGATGTAGAAGGTGAGGGGTATGCCAAGCCAGGCGCCGACGGCGGCCATGAGCTTGACGTCGCCGGCCCCCATGCCTCCCATCACATAGAAGGGGATCAAGGCGAAGAAGCCGAACAACACTCCCATCAAACCTTGTGTGAGCCCACCCCATCCACCGAAGACGCCCTGAAAGAGCAGGCCCGAGATCAAGACCGGTACCGTGAGGATGTTGTAGACCTTGAACTTCCACACGTCCGTCACCGCGGCGATCAGGGCCGCGACCAGGACGATGGCCAGAGGAACGACCGAGAACTTCTCCATAGGAATGGGTCTCCTGAGTCGCCCTAACTCATGAGGGCTGCCGGCCTAAAGCCGGGGACGAGGTTCACCGAGCGAGGGCCTCGAGAGCCCTGTGCGTTGATGGAGGATAAATTTCCATTATGTGTAAAGGAACTTGGATTATTCTTCCCAGACGCCGAGGAACACCGAAGGACGTCCACCGCATAGATGTTCGAACACGATCCAGGGGGCGGAACTCGGAAATTTCCAGAGACGACCTTCGTGGCTCATGGCGGGTCACGGGTGAAGGCATTCAACCGGGCCACTTCCCGCTCCCATCCCGGCCCTCCCCCACGAAGAGGGAACCGGAATTCAGCCCTCCCCCCTTGCGCGAGAAGGTCGGGTTGGGGAACCCAGGATGAAGCGAGGTTGTCAGCACCACCAGTTGCCCGACATGAGCCACCTTCGTCATATCGTTTGCGTTTGCCGGCTGAAGTGGAGCATTCGGTTCCTCTCGATGACGAGAGCACACGAGGAGAACCGAACGGCTTCTCCAAGCACAACCAGTAGCCAACTCAACCGGGAGGGGGGGGGAACCGAGAGGCTCGTCCAAGCACAGCCAGTGGCTGACTCAACTGGGAGCGGGGGGAACCGGAATGCCATTCACCCCGTTAGCGACGTTACCAAGGAAAGTACTGATGCCTTGACCGAGTAAGATGGCCCCGGCGCCGGCGACGAGCGAGATGAGCGCGATCGCCAGGGCGTACTCAATCAAGGTGGCACCCTCCTCCTCTCGGACGAACCTCAGGACCGCGGACGCGGGCTCAAACATAGTAGCCCCCCTCATCGATGCAAATTAAAACACACTATGCCCTGCAATTATCATTACGATAGGGTCGAGGAAGGCTGGCCCGGATGAGCGCCGATTCCACCGGTTGAGCCGGGGGACGGTTCACCGACGCACAGCCGCTCGCAAGATCAAGAGGGGGTGGGAACTGTAACCCCTTGGACCGACGTGCCGACTTTGCCGAAGAACGTACTGATGTTCTGACCGAGGATGACGGCCCCGAGGCCCGCGACGAGCGAGATGAGCGCGAGCGCCAGGGCGTACTCAACCAACGTGGCACCCTCCTCCTCTCGGACGAACCTCCTGGCGGTGGCGATGAACTTGGCCATGGGATTCTCTCCTGGCAAAGGCGTGGAGAATTTGGTGTAAACCCTTGTCCACAAGTATCGATCGATGGTCATCAGCACCGTGCTGATTTTCAGAACCACCATTCGTCTTGTGCTGACTCATCAAAGGAATCCACCGCTTCTGGCGGTGCGACTCCTCCGGGCTCTGCCGTCCCGGCATGGATGTCAGACGGTCCTCCCTGAGGAAAGGCCCCCAGGGACGCCAGGATCGCCCTGAAGGATGAGCAGAGCCAGGCCCAAGTCAAGTGGGCCCGCAAGGATCACGTCGTGATCCTTCCGAAGTACCGTTGCAAGAGATTGGTCGGAAGGATGCGGAGGAGCATCGGGCACATCCCGTGGCAGTTGTGCCCTCAGAAGAATCTCAACCTTGAGGAAGAAAGGCCACGCCGGACCACATCCCCATGCGACTTCGGGCTTGATGAGGACCAGATCCGCCGGTACATCCGTGAGCAGGCGGAGCTCCCGCGGGATCAGGACCAAGGTGAACAGAACCTCGACTCACGGCCCCTTCCAGGGGCCTCCTTCAGACCACCAGCCCTGCCGGTGGTCGTTGCACAGGTTGGATTGCAGGCTTCGTGCCACGCCTCGCCCGGCCGCAAAAAAACTCTCGGGCCGATTTGACGATCCTCCCTCTGTGACCTAAGTTCTATCATGAGGCTCACTTTGCGATCGAGATTCGCGGATCTTGGATGGATGCTCCCTGATTCAACACCCAGCAAACCAAGGTGGCGCATCGACGGACTGTCAACTCTTGGTGACAGTTGGTGTCAATCCCCATCCCCGCCTTGTGTCACCTTTTCTGGACACTCAAGGCGCCCTCAGTGATGGGCCGCCTTCCCCGGGTCTGGGTGGCGAGCTCGGATTCCCTGTCGCGGACCGACCCCGCCGCAGCGGGGTGACACGGACCAAGGGACAAATCCGTCTGGGTGAGCCATGGTGGTCGCCCACGCAGCCACAGCCGTGAATCGTGTCATACCGGTTCCAGGGATTTTGTGCACCGATCTGCTGATTTGAAATTTGGAAATCTCCAAATGAGAGATCCGGACAAAATGCACAAAATGTCTGGAGTGCGCATCATTCGATCACGGGCTTGCGGATGGGACTGTGCCACCACCTGAGGGACGGCCTCACGGATGCTCAACGGGGCGCCAATAGAGCGCAGCGGCGTCCGTCCGGCGGACCAGGCGCCATCTCGGCGCGCGGCTCAGGTAGCGGTCGAATCCGGAGCCAGGCCGGGTCAGGGCCAGTTCGAATCCGTAGTCCCGCGCCCACTGCTCGAGCCGCGCGGGCTCGGCGCGCTCGGCGCGCGCGTAGTCCAGCAGCATGCGGTCGCCGTAGAGCTCGCAGCGGTCGTCGATGAAGACCCACAGATGGGGTGTGGCATAGATCAGGAATCCACCGAAGAGCATCTCGTTGAAGACGGGGGTGCCCGCCGGCCGGTCCTGCTCGATGCCCCTCAGTTCCGGCAGGAGGCCGGTGGGCCAGTGTGTGGGATCGAGCCTCGCCCAGCCCCGGCCCAGAACGGGGGACCTGCACCGCCAGCACCTGGAGGGTCAGTGCGGTCAGCACCAGCAAGGCCGGCAGCAGCGTCGGGCGGAGATCGAACCCCCCACGGCCCACGACCTGGTCGGGGTCGCGAAGACGGAACAGGACGCTCCCCGACCGGGCGAGCCAGGCGGCCCAGCGCACGTGCGGGAGCATCTCACCCAGCGCGAGGACGGCCGTGATCGCAAACAGGGGGCCATGCCGGATGCGCGAGAAGGTCAACGCCAGCCAGACCAGAGGGATGCACCAGGTGACCCGGGGCCGGGGCAGGATCCCGGCGAACGCGGCCACGAACAGGAGCCCCATCGGCAACACCATGACGCCGTAAGGACGGGCGAGCAAGGGGCCATGCTCATCGATCACCTCGGGAAGGACGGGCGAGCTCAGCAACTGGAACCACGTGCGCGGCAGCTCCAGGCCGAACGGATTGATGAGGACCGTGAGCCAGCACGCGAGGACCAGGAGGCCCAGGACGAGGAGTCCTCGACCCCGAGCCAGGGGGCCCGCGCGGCGGATCGGCCAGGCCAGTGCCCATCCCGTCGTCGTCAGAGTCAAGGTGGCCAGTCCGCCGACCACGCCGTCGTGGGCGTTGGTCCAGACGACGAACAGGGGCACGAGCCAGAAGAGCCGGACGAGGGGGATGCGACCGGCCTCGAAGTCGCACAGGCGGGCGAAGGTCCAGCCGAGCAGCACGATCGAGGTGAGGTGGGGACGAATATGAAAATGGAAGGAACCTGCCGCCATCGCCAGCGTCACGACGAGCGCGGTCAACAGCACGTGAATCCCCCTCCGGATCAGCCGATGCGCAACCCACGCGTAGAGGCCGGCCAGGATCGTGACCGTCGCGAGCAAGAGGCCGTCAAGCCCGGCGATGCGATGGATCAGGGCCATCGCCACTTCGCTCAACCACTGGCGAGAGAGCCAGGGCGCCCCACGCCGGGTGAAACTGAAGGGATCGGTGCGAATCAGGTCCCCGGTGGCGAGGATGTGTTGCCCGACGACCGTGTGCCAGAAGGTCCCCGGGTCCCGAAGGAGCCGGCTCCTCCCGGCGATCATCAGCATCAACCAGATGCCGAGAAAGACGCCCGTTTCAGGCCACCAGGACCGCCGCGACGATCGCGGATCCATGGCGGATGGCCCCCAATATAATTGATTTATAAATATATTAATTAGATTATTATTTATTAAAATAAGTCGAGCCGTTGCACACCCACGCCATGTAGGCCAGCCCCAAAGCGGGCCCGAACCAGAAGAAGGTGACCTCGTCGGATCGGCGGATCGATTGTGCCGCCGCGATCGCGGCGATGAGGATCAAGGTCGCCAGGATCCCGGCACGCGCCTTCGGCGACCGTCCGGGATCGAGGGCCCCGGAGACGAGGCTCAACCATGCCGGCAGCAGGGCGATCTGATCGAAGCTCCACCCATATGCCGCCGTCGGCACGGACAGGAGCAGGATCGGAGGTCCGACAACCCGCCAGTCGATCGAGGGCCGCCTGACCATCAAGTAGGCCAGCGTGCCGGACCCGACCAGGAGCGATGGGGCGAACTGCCAGCGGGGATCGATGCCGGGGGAGAGTGTCCGGATCAGGCCGCCGACGGTCGGTGTCTTCCAATAGAGGGGCGGGTGCGCGACGGCGCGTCGGAAGTCCGCGAGGACGCCGGGCCAGAGGGTCTCCGTGATCACTGCCGACCCGATCAACAGGGTCGCCGCCCCGACGGCCATCCACCATCGGCCGCGGACGACGACCCACCAGGCCGCGACGATCCAGAGCAGGTAGACGACATGGGGCTTGACACTTGTCAGGGCCAAGAACAGGCCCGCCACGAAGTCGCGGCCACGCGTCGCGCACCACAGGAACCCCGCGGCCCCAACCAGGTGGATCACGCTGGTCTGGCCGGATTTCAAGGCGAACAGCGCGGGCACGAACAGGCCCGCCGCCAACCACGCCGCCCTCGGCTCAAGCCGAGTCCCGGCCGGGATGACTCCCCGAGCCAGGAGGGCGCCGACCAGGAGCAAGGCGATATTCAGGCCCATCCAGCCGAGGGCCGACACGGGGAAGGACGGGAACAACACCGGAGAGAGCCAGAGCAGGAGCCACGGCGGGTTCCACATCAGGATCGGGCCCGGAAGCTCGGAACCGACCGATCGCTGGATGCGGAGCATGGAGCCCGGGTCGTAAGGGTCCTGTCCGGACCACATCAACCGGGCAGCGCTCCAATACTCCACCCAGTCGCACGTGCCAGTCAACCCGTAGCGATACCGGGGCAGGACTCGGCGAAGGGCCACCGCACCGAGCGCGACAACCACAATCAAGGCCAGCGCCGTCATGTTTCGGCGATATCGACTCGCGTTGACCAAATCCGAACCCCTTCGCGGGCCCGAGGCCACCCACACACGGCCAATAATATGTTAATATAAAAATCAAATATATTTATATATTATTAAAATCCTCCCGACTCGATGAAGGCCGATGACGCCTTGGCCATCCTGGTACACCTCGAGTCCCGGGCCCTCGTGGTCGATGCCATCCTCACACGCCCAAAGCCGCCCGGCTGCCAGGGCGGCTTGACGGACCTCCCACCACGCGACCTCCCGAGGTCCTACCGCGTCGGAGCACCGTAAGTGCCGGACGTGCTCCGCAACAGGACGACCCGCGACCTGGAGCGACGCCGCCCGCCGGGGTCGTGCGCGGCGTGATACGAACTGAACAGTCGCAGTCCCGATGAAACCACCGCAGGAGAAGCATGCATTTTATAGACATAGATCGCTACCCTTTGCAATCATTTCGACCACTCGTTTCAGCGTCTTGAGGATCGACCGCTTGCGCTTGCTCACCGCCTGCTGGCTGATCCCCAGGTCCTCCCCGAGGCCCGCCTCGGTCTTCCCCTCCCAGAAAAGTCCCTCGATGAGCCGGGCGTCCGCGGCCGAGAGCCGTCCCAGTGCATCCTGGAGCAGCTTATGGGTGGCCTCGCGGGACGGAAGACTCCCGCCCTCGGTCATCTTACACTCATCCCAGGCGTTGATGGAGACCCGGTGGATGGCA
>JAFANO010000260.1 GCA_019232645.1 Planctomycetaceae bacterium
CGGGCGATGACCAACGTCGTCGGGGACGTGCTGGGGGCCGTCCTGCTCGATCGCCTCGGTGCGGCCACCGGCCCCGAGGCCGTCGAGGAGGCGGGGATGGGCGGCGGCCACCCGTCCGAGGAGCCTCCGCTGGCGGCCCTCACCTGATCCGATCGAGCGCTCGTCCCCCGCCAGCGACGTCATCCGATACCGACCGGCACGCGGCCCGGGGCTCGCCTCCCCAGGGAGATCGTCATGTCCGACCCTCGAGACCCGGAGGAGTTCGGCGAATACCGCAACTACCTGATGGCATTGGCCCGGGCGCAGGTCTCGTTCGACCTCCGAGCCCGGATCGACCCCTCGGACCTGGTCCAGGAGACCCTGTGCGAGGCCCTGCGGGATCTCCCCCGTCATCGGGGACGGAGCCGGGCCGAGATGATGGGCTGGTTCCGCAGCCTCCTCAGGTTCAACCTGATCGACCGCCTCCGCAGGCTCCGGCTGGAGCGGCGGGTCGTGTCCTGCGACGGGGCGCTGGACCGGACCTCTCAGGGCATGAGCGCTTTGATGCTGGCCAGCCAGTCGGCCCCGGAGGCGCGGGCCGCGCGCGAGGAGGACGCCCTCGCGCTGGCCGCGCTGCTCGGACAGCTCTCCCCGCCGCAGGCCGAGGCGATCGTCCTGAAGCATTGTCACGGGATGTCAGTGGCGGAGATCAGCCGCCACATGAACCGGACCCCCGACGCGGTCGGGGGTCTGCTCCGGCACGGGATGCGGCGGCTCCGCGAACTGATGCCCCGGGAGGTCTGAATGGTGACATCCTCCGTCCCCTGAAGGGGAGACGGCTTCCGACGTGGAACTTTCGAGGTCGCGGTTACCAAACGATGCCGACGGTCTGTTGCGACATCCTTTCCCCGCTCAAGGGCGGCGTCACCCCACCCACGGCGACCGAGCATGCCCGGTGGCCAGGGGTTCGTTTGTTCCTTCAAGGTTTTACCCCGCCGAGGGATTTCCGGCGAGAACCCGTTACCTCGAGTTTCCGTAACCATTCAGCGGAATTCAGTATCCACAGAGAGGCCCAAAATCTGGACGCCATCAGAGGCAGTCTCTTGGCTGGATGGGCGCTCCAGGTAAATATCTGGGAAAAATGGGGGAATTTACTGAATTCGGCTGAATAGTTACGAATTTCCAAAGAACCGTGTGTCCCGCGACGAGTCCGGAACATCCGGAGGGGACACCAGCAATTGTCTCATTTCTCATGTTTCGTATCAAGAGGAGGACGGCGATTCCCCCGTCGCCTGAAGGCGACGGTCCCCTTGCCGAATTCTGATGGGCCCTTACGAGACCCGCGAGGCGGACGACCGCGAGACGCTCGTCAACCTCGCCATCTACGACTACCACGCGGCGCTCGACCGCGGCGAGTCGCCCGCCCCCGCCGAGTGGGCGGCCCTCCACCCCGAGATCGCCCCCGAGCTGGACGCCTACTTCGAGGACCTCGCGCGGCTGGGCCTGCTCCGCCCGCCGATGCCCGACGACCCCTTGGGCGAGACGACCCCGCTGGGCGGGCCGGGCCCCGAGGGGAACGTCTCCTGCCCGCCGGCCGCCGACCTGCGGCCCGGTGACGTGCTGGGCGATTACGTCCTCCTGGAGGCGCTCGGCGCGGGGGGCCAGGGGGTCGTGTGGAAGGCCAGGGCCCAGGGCG
Organism: Planctomycetaceae bacterium; assembly: GCA_019232645.1. Lineage (GTDB taxonomy): Bacteria > Planctomycetota > Planctomycetia > Isosphaerales > Isosphaeraceae > JAFANO01. Next base: position 1,676 of record JAFANO010000260.1, read on the forward strand.
CACGTGAGATCGTCGTGGCCTTGAAGACGCTCCGAGAGCCGGCCTCGGGCGACCCGGCCTCGGCCGACCGGCTCCGGGCGGACGCCCGCGCGATCGCCCGGATGAAGCACGAGAACATCATCCAGACGTTCTACTTCGGCGAGGATCGCGGGCGCCGCTTCTTCGTCATGGAGCTGATGGAAGGGGGGACGGTCGCCGAGCGGCTCACCTCCTACACGGCCGACCCGCGCTCGGCGGCCGTGCTCCTGGAGAAGGTGGCCCGGGCGATCCACCACGCCCACACCCGCAACCCGGGCGTGCTGCACCTCGACCTCAAGCCGGGCAACATCCTCCTGACCGCCGAGGGCGAGCCCAGGGTGACCGACTTCGGGCTGTCGGTGCGGCTGGAGGCGGTGGGACCCCCGAGTCAGGGACCGGAGTCCGGGACTGCGTGGAACCCGGACGGTGTGGACGATCGCTCGGCGACGTTCGAACGGGCCGGAATCGTCGGGACGCTCCCGTACCTGTCGCCCGAGATGGCCGGCGGCCGCTGGTCGGAGGTCTCGACGGCCTCCGACGTCTACGGCCTCGGTGCCGTCCTCTATGCCATGCTCACCGGCCGGGAGCCGTACCGGGGCCGGGACGCGGGCGAGACCCTGGCCCTCGTCCTACGGGGCGACTTGACGCCCCCCCGCAGGCTCAACCCGGCGGTCGACCGCGAGTTGGAGGCGGTCTGCCTGAAGTGCCTCGACCGCGACCCCGGCCGGCGCTACGACTCGGCCTACGCGCTGGCGACCGACCTGCGTCGGTGGCTCGACCGCCGGCCGACCCTTGCCGGCGGCAAGCCGTCGGCGGCCCGGGAGGCCCGATTCTGGGCGCGTCGGCACCCGCTCAAGCTCGCCTCGGTGGGCATCTTAGCCCTCCTGCTCTGGCTGGTCAGCTTGGCCGACTCGTTGGCCGAGCTCCGGACGGAGAACGCGCGTGACGCCGAGCGACTGGCGAATCAGGTCGATCGGGAACTCCGCTTGATCCGCGGCGCGATCAGGATCCTGGCGATCGACCCGAGGCTCCGAGAGGCCTTCGCCTCGTTCCCAGCCCAGGCCGAGCGGCGGCAACAGGCGATCGAGGAGTTCCTTCGGAAGAGGATCGACGACGAGAACCTGTTTGGGATCGCGGGGGGGAACCCATTCGTCAACGTCTACGTCCTGGAGCCCAACGGGGTCCTTCGGGCCGACACGATGGCCGGGAGCACAACCATCGGCCAGAGCTTCCGGGTCCGCGACTACTACCAGGCCTTCGAAGGAGCCGGGGCCGCCCGGCCGCGGCCGCGGGACGACGTCTACGTCGCCCGGTCGTGCCGATCGGTCAAGGACCGCCGGTACAAGATCGCGGTCTCGACGCGGATCTGGGGCGACGACGGCGCGCTCCTGGGGATCCTGGTCGCGAACTTCCCGATCGGGCCGCGCCTGATCGCCCTGGACATGAGCCAGGAGCCCGACGCCACAGTCCTTTGCCCGATGGACAGGTCCGATCCCGTCCAAGGACTGTATGATACGCATCCCCCCTGGCCTTACATCCCCGTCCTCGACCGGCGCTATCAGGGCAAGCCGGGGGACTACCCTCCCGACACGTTTGACCCGTCCGGGCTCCCCGACTTCGTGGGCGACCACGCCGCCGAGGGGCCGTGGGGTGGCCGGCTCGTCGATTACTACCGCGTCGGCGAGACCCACATGATCGTGAAACTGACTCGTCGCTGCCCCTGGCCGCTCTCGTGGCTGCCGGATTTCCACTGACGAGCCGCGCCCGGAAATCGGTCCCCGATCGGCTGATCCTCCGTGGGGCTCGCGGAGCCCCGACCGTAGGAATACTCAGGAGGACATTCGCCATGTCTGGGATCGCAGTCGCTTCTCTGTGGCTCTTGTACACCTACGCGAGGCTGGAGGCCTGCATTGGAGAGAGCCGTCGCCCTGCGGGCAGGACCCACCCCGACTTCGAAGGAGCGATGATGCACATCAAGACCTACTGGAAACAATTCACCGCATGGAGTTCCAGGCAGATTCATGTCACTCCCGACGGGCTGCGGTATGTCGCTAAGCTGTCGGTCGGGACGGCCCTCCTCTGGTGGAGCTTGCGGTTGCTGGGGGACACCAACCCGGTCTGGGCGGTCATCGCGTTCACCCTCGTGGCCGAGCTGGTACCGGCTGTCACGATGATGAACGTGAGGGAGCTACTGACCAACACCATCGTGGGCGGGGTCGTTGGACTGGCATCCCTGCTCGTCCTGGGGCCAGGCAACTGGACACTGCCGGTGGCGACGAGCGTGGCCGTGCTGTTGTGCGTCTGCATTGATCGCCTCCCCAGCGACTGGAAACTCGCCCCCGTGACGACCGCCGTGATCCTGGCCGAGTCGATGCTCGTTCACCAGGAGCGGTTCGGCGTGCACGCGGCCTTGAAGCGTGCCGCCGAGGTACTCATCGGCGGTTTGCTCGCTGTGGGTCTGTCCTACTTGCTTGCCCGGCTCTTTCCCGCGATCTCGCCGGAATCCACCATTCCGGCCGCGGAGCAAGATGGCGCAAGAATGCGTAGGCGGAATTCAGACAGTGTCGTGACCGGATCGATCAGCCACATGGAGTGTGAGTGATGGAGCTCAAATCAGCCCTGTCGGGGGCCACCGGTGCCGATGCCCTCTGTCTTGCTTCAGACGGAATGGGAAGGACGGCCCGCTCGAGTCAGCTACAATCCCGTGCGGAGGTCGTCCCATAGCCAAGAAGACTCGCAAGCGATTCACCGCCCAAGAGAAGGTCGCCATCCTGCGGCTCCATCTCCTTGAGCACGTCGCCATCTCGGACCTGTGTGACCGGTACCCTGACCGGCGCCCATAGGAGGTACTGCTCCCAAGGGAAAAGCTCGGGGAGGATGTCCGACCATCCTCCTCGAGCGCGATCCAAACGCGAAGGAGACACTGCCTGATCAGTTTATCGCCTTGCTGGGAACAAGACAAAGGGTGAAACAGGTTTACTGGACTCTGGCGAAAAGGGATGAAAAACGGTCAAAAATGTGTAATTTTTGTCATGTGGGGCGCGGACGACGAACCTGGAGACCCGAACCGAGGGTCGTCGTCCTGAACATCCGATCAATCGAGCCCGAACCGCCACCCGAGCTCCAGGCGAGTGACTTTCCTTCGTGACGAAGGCCCATCCGACCGAAGTCGAGGGAAGGACTTCCCTTGTGCCTGGGTTGTCGTTAATCGCGGAACGTGTCCGCAGCGTGTTTTCACACGCTTGTGCCTGATGTACCTCTGCCAGCAACTCTGGGTGATGTCGGGCTACTGGTAGGATAGATCCGAGGTCTCATCTTCGCCAGAGTCCAGCAGGTTTAGAAATGCGCTTCAGAAGGAGACGCCAGGATCGACGATAGCTCGGGTGGCTCCCTCCAAACGATCGAAATCCCACGTAATGTCAATCCAATTTTTCTAGGACACCACACATGCGCGTGGTCTGCTGATTTGAAATTATAATATTAAAATATTAATATTATAATTCACTATATCAAATAATGAAATCTCAAATTTGAAATCTCAAATTCGAGATCCGGACAGAGCGCACGAAAGCTCTGGAATGCGGAGAAGAACACGCCCGCAAGGTCGAGCAACGACTCGCTCCCGAGCCCGGCGCAGATGCGGCGCTGGCCGAACTCCGCGCGGAGAGGCGCTGCGTTAAGCGTGCCGAAGTGTGGCGACCAATCTCCATGGGGATCACCATTTATCGATCGGCCCCGTGGGCACCGGCACCTTCGGCTCGAAGTGCCCCGGCAGGGGCGACGTGGGTCCGGCGGCACGGACCTCGGCGACAGTCACATCGAAGAGTCGGGCGCTGGCCAGGTTGATCAGCCGGTGAGAGAGCGCCTTGGGAGGGCGGATCGAGTGGGTGTACCACTTGATCAGCTTGCGGAACTGGAGGCACGCGAGCCGCTCGCCGCGACGCTCGAGCAGGGCGTGGAAGTGCCGCGCCATCAAGTCGACGCGTTCCTCGAAGGTCGCCTCGGGGCCGGGGGTGCCGTGCTCGGCCCAGTGCGCGAGCTGGCGGAAGATGAACGGGTTCGAGAGCGCCCCGCGACCGATCGAGATGGCCGCGCAGCCGGTCTCGCGGAAGGTCGCGGCGGCGTCGGCGATCGTCCGGATGTCGCCGTTGCCGACGATCGGGATCCGCTCGACGGCCTCCACGACCGCGCGGATGCCCGCGCGGCTGACGTCCCCCCGGAACCCCTGCGCGCGGGTCCGGCCGTGGACGATCACGGCCGCCACGCCGGCCCCCTCGAGCGCCCGGGCCAGCGCGGGGGCGATCAGCGTCTCGTCATCCCAGCCGAGGCGCATCTTGACCGTCACGGGGACCTCGACGGCGCCCACGACGGACGCGACGAGCTCGACCGCCGCGTCGGCCTGGCACATCAGCGCCGAGCCGCCGCCGGACTTGACGACCTTGTTGACCGGGCAGCCCATGTTGATGTCGACGGCCGACGCCCCATGCTCGACGGCCCACCTGGCCGCCTGACGCATCTCGGAGGCGACGTGGCCGTAGAGCTGGATCGACATCGGCCGATCCTCCGGGCAGGTCTCGGCCAGCTCGAAGGCGCGGCCCCGCTTCTCCACGATCGAGCGGGCATTGACCAGGTCGGTCGTCACCAGACCGAGCCCGCCGCACTGGCGCACGGCCAGGCGGAACGCCAGGCTGGTGTAGCCGGCCAGCGGGGCGAGGAAGAACCGCGACGGGATCGGGAGCCCGCCCAGCGCCATCGGCTCCCGGACGATGGGCGGGGCCGAGGGGTACGCCGCTCCTTCATGACGCTCGAACAAGGTCCGCCTCGTGGGCATGGGGTATCGGGATGAGCGACGGAGCCCTCTCCCGCGATCTCGGTGTCTTTTTTCGAAGCGGGGTCATTATATATTCTACGGATTCGGCCCACGATCCACGAGGGGGACCGCGACGCGATGCGACCGCCGCGCGACGTGGACACCGAGGCATGGGTGTTGACGACCGAGGAGGGCCGCGGGTTGCTGGCCGAGGTCGCGCAGGTCGCCGCGCCCGGGCCGGCGGACCTGGCGCGGTGGCGTCGGAGGGCGCCGGCCGAGGCGGTCGCGGCGGCGCTCCGCCTGGCGAGCTGTCGGGCGCGGGGATCGGCCAAGTTCTCCCGCGCGGACCGGATGTGGCTCGAGCCGGTCGGCCTCGAGCAAGCGACCGCCGAGCCGGTCGCCCGGCACAAGGCGCGACGGTTCGCGGGGGGGCTCGTGGTCGACCTCTGCGCGGGGATCGGCGGCGACAGCCTGGCGCTGGCCGTCTCCTCGCGGGTCCTGGCCGTGGACGCCGACCAGGGCATGGCCCGACGCGTCCTCTGGAACGCCGAGGTCTATGAGGTCGCCGGGCAGCTCGCCCCGATCCGGGCCCGGGCCGAGTCCTTCCCCCTGCCCGCCGGGACCCGCGTCCACATCGATCCCGACCGCCGCGCGGGCGCGGCCAGGCGCGCCCGGCGGGTGATCGATTACGTCCCCGGCCTCGATTTCCTCCGTTCGCTGCCACTCCGGGCGCGAGGCGGCGCGATCAAGCTCGGGCCGGCGAGCGACTTCGCCACGCATTTCGGCTCCCCAGCGTTCGAGGTGGAGTTGATCAGCCTGGGCGGCGAATGCAAGGAGGCGACTGCCTGGTTCGGCGACCTGACGAGCTGTCGCCGACGCGCGACGCGGCTGCCCGAAGACGTCACCTGGACCGACCGCGACGGGCCCCCGGACGAACAGGCCCCTCCGATGCCCATCTCGACCTGGATGTACGACCCCGATCCCGCGCTCAGTCGGTCGGGATTACTCGACGCGTTCGCCACCGCGCACGGACTCCGCCGCTGCGCGGCGGGGGTCGATTTCTTGACCAGCCCCGATCTCCTGGACTCGCCGTTCCTGACGGCGCTCGAGGTCGTAGAGGTCTTCCCGCTCGACCTCAAGGTCTTGAAACGCATGGTTGCCGAGCGCCGACTGGGTCCGCTGGAGATCAAGCCGAAAGGGCTCGACATCCTTCCCGAGACGCTCCGAAATCAGTTGCGACCCCCCGGTCCCAACCCCGGAACGCTCTTGCTGGTCGGTGGGCGTGGCTCCGCTCGCGCGATCCTGGCACGGCGCGAGAAACCATAAGTTGGTGCTCTTGCTGAAGTTCGGGGTTGTCTTCCTCTCCTGCCCTGGGCCCCGGCGCGCGCCCGGCAGGGGTTAAGTGGGCGAAACGTTGGCAGGAAGACGGGCACCTCGCCGCCGGCGGACCTTTGGTCCCAGGTCGCTTTCCGTCAGCAGTTCATCCCCACACAGGTTCACCGACAATTTGTGCGAGACTCAACCGCGCCGAGTATAATCATGGGCCGAGTGCCGCGAGGCTCGGCCCGAGACGATGGTTGCTCGCGGCGAGGTAGGAGGTACGAGGTCTCGGGGGAATGGGAGAGCACGAGACATGGCGCTTTCTCCTCTGGCGGGCAAACCGGCCCCGGCGGAGTTGCTGATCGATGTGGCCGGGCTGGAACGCGAATACCACGAGCGCCGGCCCGATCTGGCCGACGCGAG
>JAFANO010000123.1 GCA_019232645.1 Planctomycetaceae bacterium
CCTTCAAGGCGATCATGACCCTCCCGCAACCGACCGCGTTCTCGGCCCTGCTGAGAGGGTGCGACGGCGAGTGTCCGTGTTGCTGCAGGCGGTTCGCCGACGCCGGCTGATGAGGCCGATGTGACCGACTCGCTCAAAACAAGGCCCTCGCAGCCGTGGCGCGGCGATCCTCCGGCGACCACAGCTCGCGGGATGGCACGGCGCCGTTGTGGATGCGGTCGATCAGGTGTATGACCGGGGCTGAGGCAGGGGCCGGCCGGGCGGTCCGCTTTAGAGGGCGTCCAAGACCAGCCCCGCGGCGGAGAGCCGCCGGAAATATCTGAAGTCCTCGGCAAGTCGGCCAGGCCATTCGCTGTTTGACGTGCCGGAGCACGTCTTGTAACCTCCGGCCTTTCGAGCACCTTGGCCCGATGAGGTAGGTCGTCGTCCTGGTCGGTTTTGCCCGACGGGAAAGGTCCGTAACGCGGGTCGGTATCGACTCTCGGTGCCATAGAATACCCTCGAACGGCTTCGACCCCTGGTCCCGGAGCGGTCCCATGCCCGACGTCGAGGACGCCCTGACCGCCACAGCCGGCAAGGCTTTCCGGCTGACCCGATTCTACGCGGAAGTGTACGGGGCAGAGCCGGCCGACGCCTCCGAGATCTCGTACATCTCGGACTCGGATTACCACCGGGCGGCCGGCTTGCTCGACTGCGTGGTGGACCGCGAGGCGATCATCGGGATCTTGCCGCCGTATTACCGGGACGCGAGCCGGTTCCCGTTCACGGTCCCGGAGGACGAGGCCGAGCTCGTGCTCAGGCAGCGGCGGATCGTCCGGGCGATGAAGGACCTCTGCGTCGACTTCGGCGCGTCCCCGCGATTCCTGATCGTGGCCGACGGGCGCCGGGGGCCGTTCGCCTGCGAGCTCGCCAAGGGGTTCTACTGGGAGGGGTTCCAGACGTCCATCTCCTTCCGGAACGGAACGGGCGACGAGCTGCGGCAGGACGTCGCCAGACACGACCCTGACTACGTCGTGCTGACGAGCGGCCGACACCTGCGCCACGCGCTCGAGCGGCCGCGACACACGGTCTGGCTCGTCGAGCACTGCGGCGATCCCCCGGTCGGCGGACCCGAGTATCCTTCGCTGCTCTACGCGGACGGCGTCGATCTCATCGGGTCGCGGGCGGCCGGCCGGACCGGGTACGACTACGACCCCGAGCAGGTGCTCATCGAGGTGGACCCGGCATCCCTCCTCTCGCACGTCAGCAAGCTGCAGTTCACGTGTTTCCCGCTCGTCCGGTACGGCCTCGGCCGGCGGGTGCCGACGGCCGACGCCCCGGAGACGGATGCCTCTTGATGGTCCGGTTTCATCGTCATGAGGACGGGACGGTGAGCCTCCTCGGGACGCGCGAGCGCGATGTCGAGCGGATGAGGCGTTTCTTCGCGCGGCTCCACCGGGTGTCCGGCCACTACCGCGCCGTCATGGACCGCTCGGGGCTGTCCCCGGAGGACTCACCCGTCGAGGTCCTCGGCCGTTTCCCGCCCACGAGCCGGGAGGACTACCGCGACATCCTGCAGCCCGAGGCCCTCTCGAGGCTCAGCGGCGACCGGTTCGTCTGCGACTACAGCTCCGGGTCGACCGGCCAGTGCGTCCTGCGGCTGGCGACCCCGGCCGACGAGCTCGCCGAGCAGGCGGTCACCGAGCGGGTCTTCCGCCGGGCCGGGATGCGGGGCGGGGACACGTTCGTCTGTGCCGACGTCGGCTTCCCCGAGATCTACGAGTTCTACGCCCGGGCCGCGCGGGCGCTGGGGGTGGTGCGGGCGACCTACCTCCACCTCAACCGCGATTACGGGCGGTCGCTGGAGCCGATCCGACGCCTCGCGCCGGACGTCTTCCTCACCCTGCCGAGCCTCCTGGCCCGGTGCTGGCCCCACCTGCGCTCGGCCTGGCCCCGCGGCCGGTCGCCCATCCGTTCCCTCATCTTCATGGGCGAGCCGATGCACCCCGGGCTGCGGCGCGAGGTCGCCGAGACGCTCGGCTGCCGCGTCTATTCCTTCTACGGGACCACCGAGACCGGCGGGATGGCCGGCGAGTGCGACCTCGGCGTCGGGTGCCACTTCGATCCCACCCTGATCGGCGCGACGATCGCCCGGCCCGAATTCGTCGACGAGGTGACGGTGCAGGGGGAGCTCTCCCTGACGACCTGGCACCTCCGCGACCACCCCGTCGTGAAATATGGCGTCGGCGACGTGGTTCAGGTCACGACCCGGCCTTGCGGGTGCGGGGAGGCGTCTCCCCGTCTGACCGTCGTCGAGCGCACGCACGAGGGTTTCGTGCTCGCCGGCCTGAAGCTCCGATATCAGACCGTCCTCGACGCTTTGAAGCAGGTCGCCGGAGACCTCGACCTGCTCGCGATCACGCTCAGCGACCTCCCCGAGTCGGACGGGCATACGCTCATGCGGCTCGACATCCCCGACCGGTTCGCGCCGCTCGAACGCGAACTCCTGGACGTCTTGAAGTACAAGATCTTCGAGCTCGACGACCTCTACCAGTTCGGGCTCGTGCGCTTCCAGCTGGACTTCCACGCCGATGGGACGCTCGACCGGCGCAAGGTTCGCCGCGTGACCGACCGACGTCGCTACCTGGGCGACGACCCGCGGGAGGACGCCGCAGGACCGGCGCCGGATCGAACACCCGGCAGCCCCTGATCCCGAGGGCGCCGAAAGCCGACGATCCTTGATATGGTCGCGCACGGCCACTAGGGTAGGACGATCGGGACTCGCGTGGATTCCGCGACGGGCCGGCCGGCGCGTCCGCCGGCGCGGGCACCGACGTCACCGGGTCCGCTCCGAGCCAGGAGTCCATTCATGGGTGCCTACGCCAAGACCGCGCCCGGCGAGAGGTTGACCTACCGTCCGCCCGACCTGAGCCGGTACGAAGGGGAGCCGTTCTGCCTCCGCATCACTCCGGAGGACATCGATCTGGAGCGTTGCTTCTTCGTCTATCTCGACGAGACGTTTGAAGACTATTCCCTCCGCAGGTTGTTCCAGACGTACTTCGTCGCCCCCAAGCCCGACCACGTGGACGAGATGGTATCCTGGTTGGAGCCGTGGCTGCGCATCGACCCGATGCTGCCGAAGAAATACGCGCTGCTCCGTCAAATGATCGCCAAGGTCCACGCGCGTTCGGGGAAAATCCTGTTCCACATCAACCACGGGCCTGGCCCTGTCAATCCCGAGGACACCGTCCGCAGTCATCTCGGGACCAGCGTGTTCGACGACGGCAGCTTCGACGACAAGATCCTGGACCTCGTCCTCGAGTTCCACGCCGGCGAGGAACCCCTGCCCGAGCTGGATCAGTGGGCGCAGTTCACCCGGACCGACACCTCGGGCGCGATCGGACCGACCTCGCGCGTCAGGCGGAGACGCTTCGTCTCCCAGTTGGTCATGGCCGTGATCGTCCTCTTCACCTTGCCCCTCCTGCTGTTCAGTTGCAGAGGAAACAACAATGGCAACGCCGGGGGTGGCTTCTGGGGAGGGATGCTCTGAGCCGCCCGGCCGGTTCGAATGCGCCCTCGTCGATCCCATCCGGAACGTGACCCTGAAGATCGCCGTACCCCCGGAGGCCGGTCGGGACCTGACCCTCGGGGACGTGCTCTCGTTCTCTCGCTCGGCCGATCTCGAGACGCCCGCCGCGGCGGAACCCGGTGATCCTGGTCCGGACCTCGAGCGGAGACGGTTCGCGGACGGCCTGTTCCTGCTGACGGATGAAGGAGCCCTGGGCGAGCTCATCCCCGGCCTCCGGTTCCGGATCGGCGGCCGGGCGTGCGATCTGGATCATCGGCTCGACGGCGAGCGCGCCGCCGGGCCGGTCCGGATCGAGATCGACCGAGCGCACACCGGCTATACGCGGAACTGGCCGGCCTACCTGTCGCGCCGCTGGAAGCTCCGGGCCGACGCCTATTCCCGATTCGTCGAATCCCTTGTCGAGGCGGCCTGCGCTCGGGAGGCCGGGTCGGTCCTGCGGCTCGACGCGCCGGACCGGGTCCGCCGCTTCCTCGCCGCGGTCGCGGGACGGATTTATGCCGCGCCCTACGAGACCTATTCCCGCTACCTCGAGCCCGGCGCGCCGTTCAAGAGCTGTGATCAGACCCTCGATCGGATCCTCGAAGGCGACGGGGGCAACTGCGCCGAGAAGGCCATGGCGCTGTATTTCATCGCGCACGCCTACGGGATCCAGGCCGAGATGGTCCTCGGCGGCGAAGAGGCCGCGGGGAAGTTCCCCTCTCGCGCCCTCCGCTCGATCCTCGACCAGCGAACGTTCGACTCCGAGGCCACCCGGGACGCTCAGCGTTACTGGCAGCACTACGCCATCCTCTGCCGGCCGTCCGGAAACGCCGAGGATGACGTGTTTTGCGATGTCGCGGGGTCGAACATCCCGTTCCTCTTCCTGGGCGCCGAGGAGGCCTCAACGTACCTGGACCCGGACCGCAGGGCGCCGATCCGGGTCGTCATCACCCTCGAACCGATCCGGCTCTACTACCACAGGCTGGCGCGCCGCCAGGACCTACCCCTGGATCTCTACTACGCCATGGAGAACTTCATCGCGTCGATCGACGTGATCCACACGGTCGACAACGAACTCGGTCTCCTGCACACCGGCGACTACTGGGTCGGTGCGGTCGCCTACCGCGGACGACGTGAACTCGGCCGGATCGTGGGCGAGTACGAACGGTTCGTCTGCCGGGCGGGTCTGGACCCGCGAGCCGACGTGTGCTTCGCCCGAAAGTTGGTCTCAGCCCGCCACCCGCTCCTCGAGCGGTTCCTCGGTGCTTACCCATGCGGGGCCGGCCGGATCATTGCGGCCGATGGACGGATCCGACAGCGCATCAATTCCGCGAATCCCGGCACACAAATGTATTATGTTATCATTAATTTGCAGAAAATGCCGGCCCATCATAGGCAAGAGCGGATACCAGCCAAAGCAACCCGGTCATGAGCTATCGGCCCTTTGTTGCCCAGACGCGATGCCTATGCCTGGGTTTCACCGGCGCCGGCTGCTGAGGCCGATCAGAACCGAAGCAGGATAGGGCAGCAGGTAGAGGGCCACGCGGGGTTCAAATCCTGTTGCCCCGATTCGTTGTAAACAGAAATCCCGTCAGCAGTTGCAAAAGCAACTGCTGACGGGATTTGAACTTTCAAAAACTCCTATCTGTCCCTGCGACCAGCCAAGCCCGCGACCACGCCGGTAAGCCGCTCAAACATTTTCTCCCAGCCGACCTCAGCTCCCCGGAGCGCCTGTTTGCCCCAGGGCTGGGGGACGTCAAAGCCGGAATGCTCGAAGAAGACGCGCGTTCCGTCGCCATCGGGTTACTCAGTCCTCAGCTCGCCGCTTTCTTCACGAGCGCGCCGATCCTTGCCTCTTCGGTGGCAGTCAACTCCTTCAGCGCGAAGGCGGTCGGCCACAGGTGGCCTTCGTCGAGGTTCGCCTCCTCGGTGAAGCCGAACGTCATGTACCTCTCGATCTTCCCGAGAATCACGCCGCGGAAGAAGCAGACGATCTTGCCATCCTTGGCATACGCGGGCATCCCGTACCAGACTTTCGGCGCGAGGGCTGGCGCGCTGGCTTTGATGATAGCATGGAGCCGCTCGCCCATGGTGCGATACGGTCCCGGCATCGCGGCGATCTTCGCGAGCACGGCGCTTTCCCCGTCCGACTTGTCCGCGCGCGGGCCGGGGCGCGCGGCCGCCTTCTTCGCGGCTGCCTGCTTGGTGGTACTCTTGTCGCTTCGGATATTTTCAGTCATTTTTCGTTCCCTTTCGTTAGATACTTCTGAAGCCGCTGGAGGTGGTCATCCCAGAACCGCTCGTAGTGCGCGATCCAGTCCCGCACCGGACCGAGCCGCGCGGGGACGAGGCGATAGCGCCGCTCTCTGCCATGCCGCTGCTCCGTCACGAGACCGGCATCAAGCAGGATGCGGAGGTGCTGGGAGACGGCTGGGCGGCTCATCTGGAAATGTCCCGCAATCGTGTTAACGGAGCGGTCGGCCTCGACGAGGAGATCTAGCATCCGGCGACGCGCGGGGTGGCTCATTGCCCCAAAGACATCCGGCTCGCGATCGGGAGACACCACCATGCTGTCAATATATACGTAAGGAAA
>JAFANO010000337.1 GCA_019232645.1 Planctomycetaceae bacterium
ATACGCATTCCAGAGAGTTTGTGCGCTCTGTTCGGATCTCAAATTCGAGATTTCAGATTCGAGATTTCAGATTTCAAATCAGCAGGCCGAGCGCACGGGTCGTGTCCCAGGAGAAATTGCAAAACGGGCCTTAAATGACTGCGAACCGGGGAGTTATGGATTTTGGTGCCGCTTGAGTGGACCCGCTCGTCCCCAAGGGCTTACGGTGACTATTCCATTTTCCCGGGACACCACCGAGATTTCAGATTCGAGATTTCAAATTTCAAAATTTCAGATTTCAAATCTGCAGGCCGAGCGCACGAAATCCCTCGAGTCCGTATCAGTTGTTCCCATCCGGATCGTCCCGGGTCGCGCACGAACGGGATGGGTCCGGGTTCCCTTCGCGACGCGAGCGTGGGGCAGGCCGAAGGCTCCTCCGAACCGGTGACGACCATGATCCAGCCGTCCGAGGATATCCCCGATCACCCCGTCGAGAACGGCGAGGCAGGCTCGGGGGTCGTGCGCCAGACGGTCGAATTCCTGGTGGTCCTCTGCCTCTGCATCCTGCTGTTCCGGACGTTCGCGGCCGAGGCGTATATCGTGCCGACGGGTTCGATGGCGCCGACGCTCCTGGGCCACCATCGCGAGGTGGCCTGCCCGGGCTGCGGGTTTCGGTTCGCCGTGGGGCTCGACAACGGCGGCGCGGCGCGGCCGGTCTGCCCCAACTGCGGGCGGGACGACCTCGGGGAGGCGGCGACGGTCGAGTGCAGCGGCGACCGGCTGCTGGTCCAGAAGTTCCTCTACGACATCCGGCGGCCGAAGCGGTGGGAAGTCGCCGTCTTCCAGTTCCCGGGCGAGCCCTCGCAGGCGTACGTCAAGCGGGTGGTCGGCCTGCCCGGCGAGTCGGTCCAGATCGTCGACGGCGACGTCCTGATCGACGGCAAGGTCGCGCGCAAGTCGTTGCGCGAGCAGCGCGGGACGCGCATCCTGGTCTTCGACGGCCACTTCACCCCCCGCGACGCCATCCGCTTCCCGCGGTTCGAGTTCCGCCGGGGCGACCCGCGGCGGCCGCTGCCCAGCGGATGGCGCGGCGACGGCGCCCGGTTCGTCCGCGACGCGACCGAGGGCTCCGTCGACCCGATCGACTGGCTCGTCTACCGCCACTGGGACCCGGACCGCGCCCGCTACGCGCCGGTCTATGACTTCACCCCGTACAACGGCGGCGACCTCCGCGGCGAGCACCGCGTCTCCGACCTGATGATCGAGGCGCGGCTGACCGTCGAGCCGAACGTCCGCGCCGTCCTGGTCCGGATTGACGCGGGCGCCGATCGGTTCGTGGTCGCGATCCCCAACGGCGACACCCCGGACGGGGCCCTCGAGGTCCGGCGCAACGGGTTGCGGCTCGAAGGGGTCCGGCCCGCCGCGCGCGCGGCCTGGGGGGAGTCGCGGCGGGCCGTCCCCGTCCTGTTCGAGGCGTCGGTCATGGATCGCCGGTTGACGGTCGCGCTCGACGGCGAGCCGCTCTTCGATCCGATCGACTACGACCCCGAGCCGGGGCCCGGCCACGACGACGGGCCGATCGCGCTGGGGGTCCGGGGCGGCTCGATGACGGTCGAGGACCTCCGGATCTACCGCGACATCTTTTACACCGCCACGCTGGCGAACACCCCGCGCCGCCCCTTCGCCGTCGATTCGCCCGTGCGCCTCGGGCCCGACGAATACTTCGTCCTGGGCGACAACAGCCCGGTCTCGAACGACTCGCGGTTCTGGTCCCACAGCCCGGTCGTGCCGGGTGAGCTGTTCCTGGGCAAGCCGTTCCTGGTCCACCTGCCCGGGCAGCTCGTCCCGCTCCAGGTCTTCGGGAGGGCGGTTTACTGGGTTCCCGATCCCCGCGAAATCCGGTACATTCGTTAGGAGCGCCTCGACGAAAACCTCTCCCGGCCGACCACGAGGGATCGGGCCGGGGTGGGGTCGCAGGGGATGAGAAGATGGGGAACCCCCGACGATGAAACGGACCTACGCCAAGCGTCACGACGAGGTGGGTCCCACCGCGAAGCCGGGCGCGTCCCGCGCGAAGGACACGCCGAAGGAGAAAGAAAAGGACAAGGAAGGGTATCGCGAGACGGTCGAGGCGATCGTGGTGGCCTTCATCCTGGCGCTGCTGGTCCGGGGGTTCGAGGCCGAGGCGTTCGTGATCCCCACCGGCTCGATGGCGCCGACGCTGATGGGCCGGCACAAGGAGATCACCTGCCCGCAGTGTGGCTACGTCTACTCGGTCAACGCCTCGGTCGAGGACGCCGGGTCGCGGAACCCCCAGCCCACGCAAGTGGTCGCGGGGACGTGCGTCAACTGCAGGTTCACGGCGGCGGTCTCCGATGCGCCGACGTTCAACGGCGACCGCATCCTGGTGATGAAGTTCCTCTACGATTTGCCGTTCCTGCCGGGAGCGAAGGGCGGCCCGCGACGCTGGGACGTGGTCGTGTTCCGCTACCCGGAGGAGCCCGAGGTCAGCTATATTAAACGGCTGGTCGGGTTGCCCGGCGAGACGATCCGGATCTGGTCCGGCGACATCTACGTCAAGTCTCCGGGTGGGCAGGAGTTCCACCTCGAGCGGAAGCCGCTGCGCCACCAAGCCGCGATGGAGATGATGGTCTACGACGACCGGCACCGCGCCGAGTCGCTCAAGGACCGCCCCGAGTGGCGACGATGGTCGGCCTCGACGCCGGGATCCTGGACCGAGGAGCCGTCGGGGACGTACTCGGTCGCGGCCGCCCCGGGGACGGAGGCCGAGCTGCGCTACCGCCACCTCCTGCCCGACCCCGAGCAGTGGGACGCCATCGTCAACGGCCGCGCGCTGCCCTGGGCGCCGCGACCCACGCTGATCACCGACTTCTACTCGTACAACTCGAACATCACGGGCAACTTGCACCTCGACCGGGACGGGTGGTGGATGCAGCCGCACTGGGTGGGTGACCTCAGCCTCTCGGCCACGCTCCGGATCAAGGAGGCCCGGGGAGTCGTCCGATTCGAGCTGATCGAGGGGGGAGTCGCCAACCGCTGCGAGATCGACCTGGCTTCGGGCGTCGCGACCCTGAAGCACGGCTCGGGGGCGCTGGGCCGGAGCTCCAGCGGCATCAGCGGCCCGGGCTCGCACGCGATCCACTTCGCCAACATCGACGACCGCCTGACCCTGCTGGTCGATGGCCGTGCGGTCTTTGGCGACGGACTGCCCTACGGCGATGGCCGGGCCCCTCGCCCGCTTCCAACCCGCGCGGACCTCGCCCCCGCCGCCGTCACGGCGATCGGCGCGGAGATCGCCGTGAGCGACCTTGTCTTGAAACGCGATATCTACTATACCAACACCCCGGGGAATTCCGATTACGGGAACCTTTGGACCGGGCACGACCCGAGGAGCCCGGTCGAGCTGTTCGATCACCTGGCCGACCCCGCGAAGCTCGCGTTCCTGATCAACCTCCCGTGGAAGGATTACTCGATCGCGCCGGACCGGTACATGATGCTCGGAGACAATAGCCCGATGAGCAAGGACAGCCGTGGCTGGGGGATCGCGGACCGAGCCAGCGGCGACGACCCGGATTACGGCTGGGACCCCTCGGGGCGCAAGAGCTGGGAAGTCCCGCGGGCGCTGCTGACCGGCAAGGCGTTCTTCGTGTACTGGCCCCACGGCAAGCCGTTCGGGCCCGACATCCGCCTCGGCCGCGACCTCCGGATCCCCTTCCGGCCTTACATCGAGCGGATGAAGTGGATCCGCTGAGCGCCCTCGAGGACCGCTGCCACGGCCGAGGGGAGGAGACGTTCAAAGAGGCAAGAATTCAGATTTGAGAGTTGAAATTTGAAATTTCAAATGCAAAATTATTGAATACAATCTGAATCTCAAATCTGAGATCTCGAATCTGAAATCTCAAATCCGAAATTCGGGATCCGCCACCGACCCTCCCTCAGCGGGCTCCCCCCGAAAACTTGGGAGACCCCTCGGCCCACTCTTCGCCTTCTATGGAGGATTCGGCGCATGGCCTTGCTGGAAGTGCGCGGCCTGGAGAAGTGGTATGGACGCCGCCAGGTGGTCAACGGGGTCGACTTCGACGTCTCGCAAGGTGAGGTCGTCGGACTGCTCGGCCCCAACGGGGCGGGCAAGACGACGAGCTTCCGGATGACCATCGGCCTGATCAACGCCGACGGCGGCCGGGTCATCTTCGACGGCCGTGACGTCACCCACCTGCCGATGTACCAGCGCGCCCGGCTCGGCATGGGCTACCTGGCACAGGACTCGAGCGTCTTCAAGCAGCTCTCGGTCGAGGATAACCTGATGGCGATCCTCGAGACCCGCCCGAAGTTCAACCGCCGCCAGCGCGTCGAGCGACAGAACGAGCTCCTGGCGCAGTTCGGCCTGACGCATATCCGCAAGACCAAGGCCAACCGCGTCTCGGGCGGCGAGCGGCGCCGGCTCGAGATCGCCCGCTCGCTGATCACCGAGCCCAAGCTGATCATGCTCGACGAGCCGTTCGCCGGCATCGATCCCAAGACGGTCAACGAGATCCAGGACCAGATCCGCAGCCTGGCCGTCGACTTCAACCTGGGCATCCTCCTGACCGACCACAACTTCCGCGAGACGATCGAGGTGACCGACCGGAGCTACCTGATCCGCGAGGGCCGCGTCTTCGCCGACGGCACCCCCGACGAGATCCTCCTCAACCCCGACGTCCGCCGCTATTACCTCGGCGAGCGGTATGACGCCGCCCACCTGCTGGACCAGATCCAACATCGCCGCCTCCACCACGGCGACCAGGCCCCCCACCCGAACGAGGTCGTCATCGACCCCGACCACGTCGACGTCGATGCCGGCCTCCCCCCGGCCTCGGAGGGGGCGCGAGACGGCCATAGGCCAGCCCGCGTGCCGAAGGTTTCCCCTTGACCTCCACCCCTCCTTCCGGCAAGATCCCGCGCGTCCTCTCGTGATTCGTCATGCGGAATCGCCTCGAGGGTGAACCGCGCGGGGCCCGTCGTGCGGGCCGAAACATTTGTGATATCGGGGGTTTCGATCGGCACGGCGGGCCCTATGGGCGCACGCGATCCGGGCGATTCCGTATCCTTCGGTGCGAGCGGGATGGGTCGAGGAGTCGTTTGCCAAGGGGCCAAGGAGGGCGAGATGGCGCGGATCACCCTGGATGACGACCGGGCCAAGGCATCGGCCAGCGAGGCGCATTACCGCCGCCTGGAGACGGGGGACATGATCTACTTCCCCCGGACGCCGTTCGTCCTGACGGCCGAGGAGCACGCGGTGCTGCTGGCGTCGAAGCAGGATGGGTCCTTCCACAAGAATATCAGCTACCGTCCGGCCGAGGATCGGCTCCGGGGCGTCGACCCCAAGGACCGGGCAGAGTGGGAGCGGGTGCATCGGGCCCTGCGCGCCTACTCCGAGCGGGCGATCGCCTTCATGGCCTCGTTCTTACCGCGGTACGCGCAGGAGTGGAAGGTCGACTTCGCCAGCTTCCGCCCGATCGAGGAGGCGGGGCGCAAGGTCGCGCTCCGGTCGCGCAACGACCTGATCCATATCGACAACTTCCCGTCGCGCCCCTCGCACGGCGACCGGCTGCTCCGGATCTTCACGAACATCAACCCCGACCGGCCCCGGATCTGGGTCACGTCCGAGAACTTCGAGCAACTGGCGTGGCGCTACGCCGGCAAGGCCCGGCTGCCCCACCCGCCGACCTGGATCGACGCGCTGCGGAGCAAGGCGGCGCGGCTGCTTGCAACGCTCGGCCTGCCCGTGGTCGACCGGCCGCCCTACGACCAGTTCATGCTCCGGTTCCACCACTACTTGAAGGAGAGCGAGGCCTTCCAGCGCGACTGCCCCAAGGACCGCTGGGAATTCCCCCCCGACTCGACCTGGATCGTCTTCACCGACACGACCAGCCACTCCTGCATCAGCGGCCAGTACGCCCTGGAGCAGACCTTCATCGTCCGCCGCGAGAGCCTGGTCTTCCCCGACAAGGCGCCGATCGCGATCCTGGAACGCATGTCGGGCTTCCCCCTGGGGGCCCCGCGATCCAAGAGTGCGTGATTGCGCAGAGCGAGGGGCCGATCGCGGGACGGTCGACCGAGCGTGGCGAGGTATTCGCCGCGGGTCCTCCCGTCGATGGCCCGTCCCTCATCGGACGGCCGCCTGGATCGCGTCCAGTTGCGCCGGGACCACGGGCCAGACGCGGTCGGGGGTCGGCTCGGCGGAGCACGAGCGTTGGCCGGGGCGTTTGAGTCGCCATGCACG
>JAFANO010000387.1 GCA_019232645.1 Planctomycetaceae bacterium
AGCGCGGCCTGGCCAATATCGAGCGCCCAGACGGGCTGCTTCTTCGCCATCGCAGGAGAGCCTCCCGGCGCGCCCCAGCGGCGCTCACACGCGGGTCATCTCGTCTCAGGGATTGTCCAGCATCTCTGGATCAATCTATACCCACGGAACGACCGGACTCGGAGAACGGCCCGCCGACCGTCTCGACGACATCTCACGCTAGCACAGCCATCAACCCAACGTCAACGCGACGCACGATCCGTCCCCCTCGGGATGCGCCGAACGGCATGGGGGCGGAGGCGAGGGGGAGGCCGATGATGCGTCGTCCCTCGTCGCCGATTGATGATGACAACCGATATCTGCCGGCGATTCGTGCCGCCGGCGACCGCGGAGTTTCCTGGACAGCGGATGCCGGGCGAGGGGGCGAGCCTCACCGACCAACCGGCGGTACGGTACGTCGGCCGTCGCGTCGGGGGAGCTGCCCAGGTCGTCCGAGAGACCGAAGACGGCAGGCAGAGCCCCTTGCCGCTTAGGACCGACCTCCGGAAGCACTCTCCCACGGGCTTTGAGTGGGGCTATGAGGGTTCGGGACCGGCCCAGCTCGCCCTCGCCATCCTGGCAGACGCCGTCGGCCCCACGAGGGCCCAGGTGCTCTACCAGGACCACCCTCCTCGACACCGCCGGCGTGCACTGACTGGCCGGCCGCACTGAAACCGCATATCGCGGTTCAGGACTGGGTGTCCGGATGTTGCTCTGGGCCGCTCAGCGCCTCAGGCAGCTGCCACCTTCCGGATGCGCGGATTGTTCTCCAGCGCCCACCGCACGGTCTTCGGCCGGCGCCCGAGCAGGGTTTCCAGTTGGTCGGTGACGACGTCGTACCGCCCGCCGGCGACCAGCCGGGTCAGGGTCTTCAGGTGCTCCGCCACGTGCGGATTCTCGGCCAGGGCGCTGTCCACGTAGTTCTCGTTCCAGGCGTCCACTTCCTCAGGGATGTAGGAGACCTGGCGTCCCAGCGCGGCCCCGTAGTCCTCCGCGAACCCGTGCATGTCCTTCAGTTCCGGACCGGTGAGCTCGTAGGACTTCGAGATGTGCGGCGCCGGGTCGACGAGGATTCTCACGCACAGCTCCGCCACGTCGTAACCGGCGATGGGCGAAAGCCGCTGGAGGCCGAAAGGCAGGCGCAGTTCACCCTTGCTCAGCGGGCCCAGCGCCAGCCAGGTCAGGATGGGGTTCTCGACGAAGATGGTCGCCCGCACGTTGACGGTCGGGATGCCGGACCAGTGCAGCACCTGCTCGGAGATCCAGTGGGCCCGATGCTGCGGTGACCAGTCCGTGACGAGTCCGCCGAGCCACGAACGCCGTTCCTCGCGTGGTGCGGTCATCTTCTCGAACGTCATGTACGACTGCTCGTACTCGGAGATGTTGACGAAGACCTCGATGTCGCCCTGGGCCC
Source organism: Planctomycetaceae bacterium (assembly GCA_019232645.1). Classification (GTDB taxonomy): domain Bacteria; phylum Planctomycetota; class Planctomycetia; order Isosphaerales; family Isosphaeraceae; genus JAFANO01. The sequence goes on from JAFANO010000387.1 coordinate 1,433, forward strand.
GCGCCGCCGCAGCCATCAGGGCGACGGCGTCGGTGTAGTACGGCGACAGGCTCATGCTGAAGTAGATGCGCCGGCAGCCCTTCAGTGCGGCGGCCACGTCGGCGATGTTGAGTAGGTCACCGACGAAGACCTCGGCCCCGGCCTGGCGGAGCGAGTGGGCGCGTTCGTCGTCCCGTCGCACGAACGCGCGCACCGGATGGCCCTGTTCGAGCAGCATCTCGACCATCACTCTGCTCACACCACCGATTTCGCCGGCGGCTCCGGTGATCAGGATGGGATTGCGCTCTGGCATCTATGTGTCCTCTGTCTGGTTGGGGTGGGTTCTGGGGTCTTCAAAGTTGAGCGGTGCGGAGGTATCCGCGGGCTCGGCGGGTGGTCACGCAGCGTGTGCGTAGGCGTTGGTTGTCGGCGTTGCGGAAGCCGAAGGCGGCCCGTGCGACGAGTTTGACCGAGATCCGGTTCGTATTGCCGCTCACCCGTTTACAACTTGCCCCTCCTCAAATCCGCACTGCCCTTAAGGATCGGAGAGTCGCTGCGCCAGTTCTCCGGTTGGACCCTCTCCCAGAGACTTCCCTTACCGAGGTCCTTTCCCACCTGGTCTTCTCGACTGAACCACTGCTCAGCACTTCTGATCCTATTGGGGTGAATTTCGTCGAGCAGAGCGTAATCCCTGGTGATGATTCCATATTTCCACAAATTCCAGAAGCCCGTGAAATTGGCCCGAAAGCTCATGGTGCTTTTGTCGTTGGGATCGGCGTTGTATCCGGCAGGGAGATCAGCAACCCCCTTCAGCGGACCGTTCCAATATGTGTTCAGATCAGTATCGATGTATTGTGCCGGATGCCCGGTGACCTTCTCGAATGCCGCAGCCATATCGGTATAGGTCATGTGTTCGATAGCGACTTCGAGGTCCATGCCATTCGCCCGCTCTGGATGGTCGAAGAGCCAGCGAACGTAGAATCCGCAATCTTCGAGAGCCACGTGGGGAACGGCTCCCTTGCCGAGAGGGACTCGCCACGTGACGACACCGTCCTCGATGGTGGGTGTCATGGGCGTGAGCGGTGAGATCACCATCTCAATGTAGGGACCCGAAGTGAAGACCGCTGCTCCCATCCTGTCCCTGTTCCTTTCGTTTTGAAACAGTACCCATTCGCCCATACGGCCTTTGCCGTCATAATGGCCGGTGCGGAACCTGGAGTCGTAGCCGGATTTCTTGAGGGCGTAGTCGAGGTTTCCGTAGACGAAGAACTTGATTCCTTCTTCAATCGCTATCTCGTAACTGCGGATGGCCCAGTAGGTCTCGGTTTTCTCACCGGTGTTGAACCCGTCGATGTTGATGAATGCCCCGTCACAGCCGCGAAATCCTTCCCGCAGCACGTCTTCGTCGGCGAATGACCCTTCGAGGATGGAGACGTTGCCGAGCGCGAGGATGGCCTGGGCTCGTGGGGAGGTGGAATCGCGGGTGAGGACTCGAACGGAGTACTTCTTGTCGGCGACAAGAGCGCGGACGATGGGCATCCCTTGAGCCCCTGTGCCGCCGATGACGAAGATGGTGGAGGTGGTGTGAGAAGACATGGCTTTGACTCCAGAGGTTGAGTACGCACGCGATCAGTATATACGATGGGCGCGGCGTGTTCGAGACTGATCTCTGCATCAGCTTGGCGATCAACGGCACCGGCTGACGCTGCGCCGATGGCCCGTGGGCGGTCGCGTAGACCTTGGCGGCTCCACGCTCGCAGAGGGGCCTCCACCAGTGCCTCCCCGATGCCGCGACTGCCCCCTGTCACGACGGCGACTGCGTCTTTGATGCTGGTCATGGGCACTCCCTCGGAAACCGCGTAGAGTCATCGGGGCGCGGTGCCGTCGATGCGGGTGAGGAAGTCGAGGAGTGCGGCGTTGACCTCGGCGGGACGCTCCTGCTGCGTCCAATGCCCGCAACCCGGCAGCACCACCGGGCCGTGCAGTTGAGGCGCGACAGCGCTCAGCGGGTTGCCCGACCCGCCCTGGCCACGCAAAACATCGCTCAGCGAGGGGCCGCCGTCCGGGCCACGCAATGAGGTAACCATGTCACGGTCTCCCACCACGTACAGCGCAGGGACGTCGATCTTTCGCCCCCGGAAAGGCGCGAGCAGTTCGTTGTTGTATTCGATGTTCCGGTACCAATTGAAGGCTCCGGTGAAAGCATGCTCGCCGTGCAGGGCGAAGTCCTCGGCGTACACCTGAATGTCCTCCTCCGTCAGCCAGGCCGGGAGAGCGGGCGACTCCGGCATGGTGTCCAGGAGGCCCAGACCTTCGGGTATGACCAACGGGCGGGGCTCTCTGCCGAGGGGGTTGTCGCCTGAGGCACCGACCAGGAGGCGGCGGAAGGAGTCCGGGATGTCCCGGGCAAGCTCCGCGTCAGCGACTCCCGGCTGCTGGAAGTAAATCTGGTAGAAGCCCTCGCCGTACTGGGTCCGGGTGATCGAGGGCGGGACCATCCCGCCGGGCAGAATCGGCGGAATACTCAGCCCGGCCACGGCGCGGACCTTGTCCGGGCGCAGCATCGCCGCGATCCAGGCAACGGGTGCACCCCAGTCGTGACCCACGACGACCGCCTGCTCCTCCCCCAGCTCCTCGATCAGGGCGATCACGTCGCCGACGAGGTGGAGCAGGGTGTAGGACGTGACGTCCGGCGGCTGCTCGCTGCGGGCGTAGCCGCGCTGGTCAGGGGCAACGACCCGGTACCCGGCCGCCACCAGCGGCCCGAACTGGTGACGCCAGGAGTACCAGCTCTCCGGCCAGCCGTGCAGCAGCAGGACCAGCGGCCCCTGCCCCTGCTCGGCAATGTGCAGCCGGACCCCGTTCACGTCAACGAAGCGGTGGGTGAGCGAACTGTACACAAGGACCTCCTAGCCGGGATTACCCAGATGAAGGTTGACCTCGGCGTCCGGGATCTCGCCAGGCCCTCCTGAACTCTCATTGGACCCGCGCCGCATTCCCGCGTCCAATAAAAACCGGCACGATCGGGGCGGCCGATAAGCCGGATGCCCGTCCAGGCGCCCCGACGGCCCCCTTCGGCTCGTCTTTGGGCCAGTCACCCTATCCTCACGACAGACCATCCCCACCCTCCTCGGCTCGATGCAACTCGCATCCGCCCGCGACGAACCATCATCCGGGGCTCGGTGTCGCTCGAAGCCGACCGATCCGCCCCAGGATCGCCGCGAACACCGCCCGCGGCACCGCCACCTCGGCCAGATGGAACGTGACGGCCTTGGCGTGGCGGACCACCTTGGCCCCGAGCTTGATCAGCTTCTCCCGCAGCGTCGTCAGCGTCCAGGTCCGCACCGGCCGGGGCAGCGCCAGTCGCCGCAGGAAGTTGGCCAGGTTGTAGGCCAGGGCGAACAGCTGGAGCCGCACCTGGTTGTCCCGGAACCGGCGGCACGACAGCCGCGTCCACTTCAGGGCGTTCTTGCCCTCCTTGATCCACTGCTCGGCCATGCCCCGACCGTTGTAGAACTTGATCACCCGCTTCGGGCTCCGCCTCAGGTCGGTCACCACGAAGCCGACGCGTGGGAACAGCTCGCCCGCGTGCCATTCGACCTTGGCCACCACCCGACGAGCACGGTCCCACGACTTCGCCTGATACCGGAAGGCGTGGTAGAGGACCTTCGGCCTTTTCGAGGGTCGGCCCACCGGTCGCTTCAGCAGGTGGGCGACGTTTCGCTCCAGGACGGCGTTGGCCTTCAGCCGGATCGCGTACCGGAAGCCCTCGGCCTCCAGCAGCTTCAGCAGCTTGGACGAGGCGAACGCGGCATCGCCCCGGAAGAACTTGGGGATCTTCAGCTCCCGGTAGCGGGCGATCACCGGCAGCAGCACCCGCCGCCAGAACTTGGCGCTGTGGTGGTTGCCGCGCCGCAGCATGACCCGCTCCAGGTCGCCGAATTGGTTGAACACGAACAGGGGATGGTAGCAAGTGCAGCCGAAGTGGCCGTTGTAGGCGGAGCCTTGCTGCTGGCCGTAGGTCTCGCTGACCGAGCTGTCCATATCGAGGACCAGCCTGGTGAGTTTGCGGTGCTGATGGGCGCGGTCGATCCACCGGCCGGACAGGTCCATCATCTGATTGAGATTCTGCTTGGTGGTCAGCGTCTCGGTCTCGAAGCGAGCCATCTCGCTGGTCGAGGCGGCGACGGAATCCCGGGCGCGCCCGCCCACGACGGTGCGAAGGGCAGGGTCGAAGCGAAGCCGCTCGGCGTCGTTGAGATCCTCGTACCCGGCCAGTCGGCTGTAGATCGACTGCCGCAGCAGGGCGGTCGCGGTGTGCTGGGTATTCTGGCCGGTTCGATGGTCTCGCAGTCCACCGGCGGCGATGCGGGTCAGGTCGAGGGCGTCGTCGAGTTCGCGGTAGGCCAGCAGTCCGGCATCGCTGGTCACCGTGGCCCCGAAGAAGTGGAGCCGGAGGCGGCGGTCGAATTGGGGTCGCAGCGGCTCGGTCGGGCAGTCACCCATGAGGTTGGCTCAGCGAATAGGCAGGAAGTGGCTGGAAACCCTGGAATTCCCAGCATTCTGGCGCAACTGTCATGCCGATTCCGGCAGCTCATCTGGGAAATCCGGGGTCAACAGGTTGGACGCCGGACCGGTCCGAAGAGTTCCGAATGATTCGAGAACGCGCCGGGCGGGTCGACGTTCGGATGCTCGCCGAGCCTCTTGACAGATGGCCGGGATCGCTGCGTGGTTCGGCGGGGGGCGGGGCCGGGGACCGATTCGACTGGCCCCGGCCCATCCTCAGTTTCGTCCTCGGGGAAGCTCACCGGCTCGAGCGGGTCCCGAGCCGAGGGGGGCGGGTGGCGGTCGAGGGGGCGGGGGCATACTCGGGGCGTCGGAGCCTCGGGCGGCCCGCCATGTCGGCGGGGGGGGCCTCGCCGTATTGCTCGACCGCCTCGACCCGGAGGTCGTCGAAGTAGGCCTCGCCGTAACCGGCCAGGCCGAGGGTCACCGTGAACGCACCGTCGCAGGGCGCGCGGCGGAAGACGACCACTTTCTTGAACTTGGGGAATGCCGCGAGCGAGCGGTACTGGAGCGTCTCGCCGCCGATCGAGTCGGCGATGATCAGGCCCCCCGCCCCGGGGGGCGTGGGGTTGGCCTTGCGGACCAGGACCGAGATCCGGAGGAACTGCCCGGCCTTGACGCGGATGGACGGCGAGCGGATCGCCGCGGCCGGGAAGTCGAGCACCGGCGGCAGGTCGTCGAGCTTGCCCCGGTCCTTCGGGTCCACCCGCATCTTGAGGACGTTCTGGTCTCGCCCCGGCTCCCTCACCACCCAGATCTTCGACGTGATCCCTTCGAAGTGGTGGCTCATGTCGATCCAGCCGGAGGCCTCGAGCGACTCGGTATCCTCGAACGAGCCGGTCGGGACCAGGTTGCGGCCGAAGGTCCCCGTGCGCAGCCAGTCGAGCCAGATGTAGTGCTGCGGGAGGGTGTCGGCGGAGACCAGCGGGGGGCTGCACACGGGCTCGGTGACGACCTTGTAGTCGGGCGGCCGTGGCTCCTCCTTCTTGCTCTCCAGTCGGGCGCGTCGCCTGGCCTGGAGCTCGGAGTCGTCCTCGGGCGGGTTGAGGGTCTTGACCAGGGCCTCATTGGCCTTCTCCCAGTGGGCGCGCATCAGGATCCGCAGGGGGCGGCCGGCGCGTCGGGCCTCGGACCAGGCCAGCGGATAGTCCTCGCGCTCCAGCGCCTCGCGCGCCGCCTTGATCATCTCCTCCGACTTGGCGAGCAGGTCGGCCTCTTCGTTCGGCGCCGGGATGCCGGGTTGCAGCGGCGGGTTCTTCGGGTCGTCCGGGTCGAACAGCCGATGGCCATCCTCGCTCAGCCGGCCGATCGTGGCCGAGACCGACTGGAGCCGGTGCTCGGCCTGCTCGATCGCGAGCTGGCAGGCCAGGGGCCGGACCCGCGCGATCGCCGCCTGGATCCGATCGGCCACCGCGTCGTCGGTGGTGACCAGGATCAGCGAGGTGACGCCGAAGTCGGAGACGCTGATCCGGACGCCGCCGGGGACGCGGTCGCGCTCGAGCACCCGGACGCCGCCGGGGCTGATCTCGAACGCCTGCGCCGACTCCAGCCCCGGCACCACGACCTTCAGGTCGTTCATCGCCATCTGGGGCGGCTGATACTGCTGGGCCGCGGCGGTGTCGGCCACCAGGAGCAAGGCCCCCCGCTTGTCCCGCGTCCCGAGCACCGCGACGCGGATCGAGGGATGGGGGTCGTACTCCTTCTCGACCTGGATCCGCTGGTTGGGTGCGCTGCCCGGGGGCGGCAGGTTCGACGGGTCGGGGCGGTAGGTGTCGTAGAGCGGGATCGGGTCGGTGCTGTTGGCCAGGATCGACTCGCAGAGGTCGATCTCCTCATTCAGCAGCGCCATCTCGATCAGCAGCGGCCGGCCGGCGTCGCGGGTCAGGTCGGCGTTGCCCCGGAAGCCGATGCCGCGATAGCCGGCCCCCAGGGTCATGTAGGTCAGGACCCGGATCTGCTCGGGCAGGACCTGCGGATACCCCCAGGCCGGCGGCACGTCCTGGCCCCAGACGGCCGTCTGCACGACGGGCGGGGGCGCCGCCGGCAGCCAGGCCCAGAACAGCCCCGTGGCGTTCGAGAGGACCGTCAGGTTGCGACGCTGCCTCAGGAATTGATAGGTGTCCAACGTCGTCTGCGTCGAGCCCCAGGCATTGGGGCGGATGCCGAAGAGGTCCAGGTTCCTGGGCAGCGTCGCGTAGAACGGCAGGTCGCCGTCGATCGTCCCGGTCGTCAGCCGGGAGAAACCGCCCTTGAGGTTGCGGAAGCCCTGGATGGTGGCGCGGATCCGCTCCAGCTCGAGGGCGCGGACCTGAGGGTCGCGCGACCGGCCCAGGTGGTCGCCCAGGTTCCAGAACGCGACCGCGTCGCGGAACGGGTAGCTCGACGCGGCGGCGACCGTCCGCTCCGGGTCGACCGGCGCGCCCTCGGCCGTCGCGTCGAGGTCGGGCATCAACATCAGGCCGCGCGCCACGGCCTCCCGGATCCGCTCCGGGTCGGCGTCGATGCTCTCGGAGAGGACGTCGAACCCGGCCCGGCGGAGCTTGGAGACGTCGGCCCCCGGCGCATGGATCGCCGTGAAGAACCAGTCATATTCCTGCCCGTCCTCGCCCCGCTTCCGGAGCCGGTTGCGCTCGAGCTGGATCCGGGGGACGGCGGTGCTCGGCTCCGGCCTGGGCGGCCGTGCCGCCTCGGGCGCCGGGGGCCCGCCCTCCGCGGGGCGGGACCGCGCCTCGACCGCCTCGGCAGGGACCGGCGTCACCGTCAGCTCGTCGAGGAAGGCCTCCGAATCCCCCGCCCCGCCGAACAGGTTGACCACCAGCCGTTCCAGGTACGCCCCCTCCAGGCTCACCGGCCGTCGCGTCGAGGCCCGGAGCACCCGCGCCTGACGCTCGATCGACGGCAGCATGTGGATCAGCTCGAGCCGCTGCCAGCGGTCGACGTTGTCGTAGATCGTCCCCGGCACCAGGACGAACGACGGCTGTCCCGTGTCGGGGTCGGTGTCGGCCGGCAGCACGACCCGGCCGTAGAGCCGGACCCCTCCCCGATTCGAGCGGACGTACAGCCCCACCTTCAGGTCGTCGGTCACCGGGACCTTGGGCAGCGCATAGCTATAGAAGAAGGTGCTGCCGAGGCCGGCGACGAACTGGAACCGCTCGGACAGCTGGCCCTCGTGTGCCGCGCGGTTTGAGCGCTCGTGCGCGAGCAGGTTGACCGTGGTGTCGGTCTGCTCCTGCTGCCAGGCCGTCTTCGGCGACTCGAACCCGTCGCGGAGCGTTGGCGCGGGCTCGTCCGCGCCCCGGAGCGTGGCGACCGAGGCCGTGACCACCGCGGCCGCCGTCAGCGCGGCGACCCTCTTCCAACTGCGAACCATGGGTGCGGGACCTCCTTGTCCTCGGGCCGGCGCGACGGGACCGGCTCCCCGCCGGGGCCCCGATCCTATCGCCATCCCCACAGTACGGAAAGGGCAAACCGAGGTCGGGTCTCACGTCGGCGAGACGGCCAATTTCCCGCAGATGCTACATTTTGCCTAAAGCGACGAATTCCGATGATCTGAAGTCCTTCTCCAGAATCGCATGGTAATATTGGAGTGTTCCCTTTGTCTTGAGGTGCAACCATGAGCGTCCTTTCGTGCCGGCCGGTGCCGCCGGCGAATGACTCCCTCCCGATTGAGCTTGTGGAATTGAAGGAACGGGTCGAGGCCCTGCCACCCAAGGTCCGCGCGGAGTTGGGGCCGACGGTGGAAGAGGTCTTGGAGCAGGCCCGGTTCCGCGGCCGCATCCTCTCGGTCGCCCGCGACGCGCTGGAGCAACTGCGGCTCGACCTGGAGATGGCGCGGTTCGACCTCGACGCGACCCGCCGCGAGCGCGAGACGCTGCGCCAGCTGCTCAACAATCAGCGGTAGTCGGAGGGATCCCGCCGGCGTGCCGCGTGCCGGCCCCTCAGCGTTGCTGAGGTCGGGGCTGCGCCAGCCAGGCGGTGACGACCCGGCCGACTTGCGCCAGGCTCTCGCCCGAGCACTGCTCGGGGAGGTCCCGCGCGGTGTGCCAGTAGGGGTAGTCGAAGTCGATGAGATCGATGGCGGGGATGCCCGCCTCGATGAGCGGGAGGTGGTCGTCGTTGACCGCCATCCCGATCCTGTTCCGGAAGGCGGTCGCCTTGAGCCGGCGCGCGACGCCCCAGACCTCCTGGACCAGGTTGAAGGTGAAGTTGTAGCTGTGCTGCTCCTGGTCGATCTGGAGGTTGCGGTCGCCGACCATGTCGAGCACCAGCGCCGCGACGTAGCGCGACGTCGCCCGCCGCGACCGGACCGACTCGTCATAGGCCCTGGCGAACGCCTTGGAGCCGAGGAAATATTCGCCCTCTTGGCCGTAGACCAGCTCTTCGCCGTCGAAGAGGATGAGGTCGACGCCCCAGGGCGTGGGCAGTCCGTCGAGGTGATGCGCGATCTCCATCAGCAGCGCGACCCCCGAGGCGCCGTCGTTGGCGCCGAGGAAGGGGAGCGAGCGGCGGGCGGGGTCGAGCTCCTGGTCGGGGAAGGGGCGGGTGTCGTAGTGGGCGCCGAGCACGACCCGCTGGGTCCGCTCGGGGTACCACGCGGCGATCAGGTTGGCCATCGCGACCTTCGCGCCGGTGCGGGGATCGTTGGCCTCGAACGGCTGCTCGCGGACGGCCGCGCCCATCTTCTTGAAGTGGGCGGCGACCATCGCCCGCTGGCGGGTGTTGGCGGCCGAGCCGGCCGGGCGCGGGCCGAGGCCGCAGATCGCCTTGAGGTAGCCATAGGCGCGCGCCGCGTCGATCGGGGCGGGGGCCGGCGCGGCGGCGGCCTTGGCCGGCGTGGTCCAGGATCGCGAGAGCATCGTCACACCCACTCCGGCGAGCATGCCGAGGATAATCAGGCAGGCCCAGAGACCGCGTCGCCGCATCGGATCGGCTCCCCGAGGACGGTGGTCGTCGGTTCGGCCTCCATCATACGCGGCCGGCCTCAGCGTGTCAGGCTCGGATAGTCGGCCAGCAGCGCGGCGAGCCGCTCCATCGGCAGCCCGACGACGTTGCTGACGCTCCCCCGCGCGACCGTGAGGAACGGGTCGTTGTCCTGGACGCCGTAGGCGCCCGCCTTGCCCTCCCACCGTCCCGAGTCGAGGAAGGCGCGCCGCTCGTCGTCGCCGAGCGGCCGGAACCGGACGACGCTGACCTCGACGGCGCCGACCCACTCGCCGCGCCCGGCGTGAACGAGGCAGACGCCGGTCAGGACGTCGGTGTCGCGCCCCTCCTGGAGCCGGATCATCCGCTCGGCGTCGTCGCGATCGACCGGCTTGCCGAGGATCTGCCCCGCGACGGCGCAGGTGGTGTCGGCCCCGAGGATCAGCCCCTTCCTCCGCCGCCGCGCCACGGCCTCCGCCTTCTCCCAGGCGAGCCGCGCGACGTAGCCGCGCGGGTCCGCCCCGGGATCGGCGTCGGGCTCCTCGACGCCCGACGGGTCGACCTCGAAGCGGTAACCCGCCTCGGCCAGCAACCGCCGGCGCCTCGGTGAGGCGCTGGCCAGGATCAAACGCGCATTCATGTCCGAATCATGCCCCCTTCCTCGCGGCGACCGCATCCGATCGCCGCCCTCCTCCCGCCAACAAGGGCGAGCGGCCTGTCATGGGGCCTTCACGAGAGTTTTCGGAGGGCATCTCCTGCAGGTGGCGAGAGATGGGGGCGCCCAGCCGTCACGCCTCATCCAGCCCGTTCAGCCCGCCCTCGGGGATATCGGCGATCTGAAGGATGGTCTCCGGGACCCGGCTCAA
>JAFANO010000389.1 GCA_019232645.1 Planctomycetaceae bacterium
TGGAGAAGACCTGGGGATGGAAACACTCGCGGAACGCCTCTACCAGAGCGGCGAGGCCGGGGATAAGCTGATGCATCGAGCGGACCTCCGTGCGGTGCATGACCCTGGTGTGCTTGAACACCCTCCAGGATACTCGCCCCGCGCGTGATGGTCCGCTCGCTTTCCACCCTCAACGACTCCTGTAAAAGTCCGAAAGTCTAGTTCTACTGTCTAGGCCGCTCGTGCGGACTGATCTTCAGTGGTGCCAGTTGATTACGTGCCTTGTAGTGGTAGAACCGCGCCGACTCGCTTCGCTCCAGCCGGCGCGTTCGCTCCCGCGCCACCCGGCTCGGCGCGTCGCAGCCGCTGGCCCGGTGCAGGATCAGCGCCAGGCCCATCCGCACCTGCGGCACACTCAGCGCCGGGACCAGCTTTTTTCCCCCGACGGGCCTCGACTGCTAGGAACCACGTCGCGATCAGCGACAGCGCCATGTGGTGGTGCCACCCGCGCCAGTTCCGCACCTGGTATTCGCCCAGGCCCGCCTCGCTCTTGGACCGCTTCAGGCATTCCTCGACCCGGTGCGCCGCCTTGACCACCCGGGCGAACTCCGACAGCGGCGTGTCACAGGCGGCGTTCGAGAGGTAGAAGTCGTGCTTCACCACACCGCCGTCCTCGAACCGGACGACCACCAGCGTCTCCTCGAACCCGACGACCCGGCGGTCGACCTTCGACTCCACGCGGCGGGCGATGATCTCGACCTCCAGCGGCCCTTTTTCGCCGTCGCGCACCGTCAGCTTCGTCCACGCCCCGCCCGGCAGCGCCGCGCACCAGGCCCGCGCGCCGCGGAAGGGGACCGTGGGGCGGCGGCCGTGCCCCCCGTACGGCGGCGGCTCGGCCTCGAGGTCGCGGATGGTCGTATTCGACGGCACGGCCAGCAGGTATCGCTCCTCGTCCTCGGCCAGGCGCCGGCGGAACCACGCGGGCCGGCCCATCTCGTCGTCGCCGGCGACCCAGCCGTGCGGCAGCGCGCCGCCGCGGCTCTGGAGCATCTCCAAAGCCAGTTCGTGCCGCGTCCGGTACTTGACCTCCTTGGGGACGCCGGCCCTCTTGCGGCGCGTGCGGTCCTTGGCCCACTCCTTGGGCAGGTAGAGCCGGAAGTCGACCAGGGCGTGCTCGGCGTCGCCGACGTAGCCGAGGAAGACGCCGACCTGACAGTTCTCGACCTTGCCCAGCCGGCCGCACCACTGCCGCTGGACCCCGACCGAGGCGGTCCCCTTCTTGGGGAACGCCGAGGGGTCGAAGACGAGCACGGCGTCAGCCCGACCGATCGCGCCGGCGACCTGGCGGGTCAGCTCACCGATCAGCGGGTCCTGGTCCCAGTCGACTTCGCCGATGAACCGCTGGAGGACCTGGCGGTCGAGGTCGTAACGGTAGGCGATCGACTCGGCGTTCTTCCGCTCGACGTCGGAGAGCAAGCCGGCGAGGTAGGTGCGGGTATGGCGACGGCTCTCGGGGCTGGGCAGCGCGGCAGCGAACGGCACGGCGAACTCCTCCAGCCGGCCGATCCCCCCGCGAAAGAGAGTAGGAGGGACCTGACAGCCGGCGAGCAGTTGCTCTTTGCGGCGCTGAAAGCGGGGCTCCATCGGCGGCCTCCTTCCATCGGGTAGTGTCCTCTGGAAGTCATTGATACGAAAAGCCTTGTGCCCGAGCAAGTGACCATAGACAGTAGAAATAGTGACGAACGACTTACGAAGATTCCCGGTTCCCGTTTCTGTCTACATCGTAAGCAACCGCAGCGCCTCCGCCTGTAACGCATCGGCCTCCGTCATTTGGTGGAACGTCGTCTCGCTGGGTGCAGCACTCACCACACACGTGTTCCGGCACCGCGTCCCCAGATGAGCCAGCAACGTCCGAAAACTCTGCACCGGCAGACCCCCCGCCGTCGTGTGCGTCTTCTTCTTGCGTCGCGCCGACGCCGAGGCGCACGCCGGGGCGACCGGGTCGCGCCGGCGGCGGTCCTCGGCCAACTCCTCGTCTTCGAACAGCAGCGACTCCCACGCCTGACGCAGGTGCCACTCCACGTAGTAGGCCAAAAGGCACACCAGGATGTGTGCCCGCACCCGCTCGGCCGTGCGGTGGTGGATCGGGCGGACCAGCAGGTCAATCCCCTTGAGGCACCGGAACGCCTGCTCCACCAGCGCCAGTCGCTTGGACGACCGCACCCCGTCGGCGGCCGTCAGCCGCTGGGCCGGCTCGCTGGTCCGAATTACAGAGATCCCATCCAGAAGCTCTTCATTCTTGATCGCGTCCTCCTTGCGGGCCCACCCCAGATGTCCGTCACGGATCGTCAGGGTGAAATGCTTGGCCATCTTGTGACGATGGATGATTTTGCCCGCACGCACGCCGATCGCGGCCGCTCTCTCGGGCGGGCCCGACGGCCGGGCCACATGCGCGGCCAGCGTCCCCAGCTCGGCCTCGGTGGCCGCCAGCAGCTCCTGGCGCGTGTGCCGGCGCTGCTCGGCCAACTGGGGGTTGTAGCACGCCACCAGCCGCTCGCCGGGGAAGTCCGGAGAGGTGATCTCCGCCAGGCGTTCGGCCTCCAGATCCTTGCGGATCAGGTGGCCGTCGGCCAACAGGCGGCGGATCGCGCCGCTGCGCAACGCCGCGATCCAACCCAGGCCCG
>JAFANO010000556.1 GCA_019232645.1 Planctomycetaceae bacterium
CGCGTCGGGGCGACGCGGCACCGCGCGCAGTGGCCCGCGGTCCCCTTGGCCGACGGTGGTGAGGCCCATGCTCGCGAAGCTCTCGTCGTACACCCTGGTCGGGATCGACGCGGTCCCGGTCGAGGTCGAGGTGGACGTCTCGTCGGCGTCGATGCCCAAGACGGTCCTGGTCGGGCTGGCCGAGGCGGCGGTCCGCGAGAGCACGCACCGGGTCGAGCGGGCGCTGGTCAACTCGGGCTATCACCGGCCGATCGACCGGGTCGTGATCAACCTGGCGCCGGCCGACCTGAAGAAGGACGCCGGCGGCTTCGACCTGCCGATCGCGCTGGGGTTGCTGCTGGGTAGCGGCCAGGTCGCCTTCGAGCGGCGCGGCCACTTCGCCGTCGTGGGGGAGCTGGCGCTGACGGGCGAGACGCGGCCGATCAAGGGGGTGCTGGCGATGGCCCTGGCCGCCGCCGCCGAGGGGCGGAGCGGCTTGCTCGTGCCCTCCGCCAACGCGGAAGAGGCCGCCGTCGTCGAGGGGATCGCCGTCCACCCGATCGGCAGCCTGGCCGAGGCGGTCGGTTTCCTCTCCGGGGCGCTGGACATCGACGCCAAGACGGTCGACCTCGAGGCGCTCTTCCGCCGGTGCGCGCATTACGAGGACGACTTCGTCGACGTGAAGGGGCAGGACTACGCCAAGCGGGCCCTGCTGATCGCCGCCTCCGGCGGCCACAACGTGCTGATGATCGGCCCGCCGGGGACGGGCAAGACGCTACTGGCGAAGCGCCTGCCGACGATCATGCCGCCGCTGACGCCGGCCGAGAGCCTGGAGACGACCCGGATCTACAGCGCCCTGGGGCTGCTCCGCGCCGGCGAGCCGCTGATGTCGCGGCGCCCCTTCCGGCCGCCGCACCACTCGGTCAGCGACGCGGGGCTGGTCGGCGGCGGCAGCCCGCCGCACCCGGGCGAGATCAGCCTGGCGCACAAGGGGGTCCTGTTCCTGGACGAGATGCCGGAGTTCAACCGCAAGACGCTCGAGGTCCTGCGCCAGCCGCTGGAGGAGGGCGAGGTGACGATCAGCCGGGCGCTACGGAGCACGACCTTCCCGGCCGACTTCATCCTGGTGGCGGCGATGAACCCGTGCCCTTGCGGCTACCGCGGCGACCCGCGGCGGGCCTGTAGCTGCACGCCGCCGCAGGTCGAGAAGTACCTGAGCAAGATCAGCGGCCCGCTGCTGGACCGGATCGACCTGCACGTCGAGGTCCCGGCCGTGCCGTTCACCCAATTGGCCGAGGCGCCGCCCGGCCCGACCTCGGCCGAGCTGCTGGCCGAGGTGCTCCAGGCCCGCGCCCGCCAGGCCGAGCGGTTCGGGTCGAAGGGCCCGGCCGTTAACGGCCGGATGACGCCGCGCCAGGTGCGGAAGTATTGCACGCTGAAGCCCGAGGCGCTGGGGTTCCTCAAGGGGGCGATGGAGGAGCTGGGGCTGTCGGCGCGGGCGCACGACAAAGTGTTGCGCGTGGCGCGGACGATGGCCGACCTGGAGGGCTCGGACGAGATCAAGGCGCAGCACGTGGCCGAGGCGGTCGGCTACCGCTCGCTCGACCGCAGCGTCTGGGCCTGAAGGGGGCTGACGGGTGACATTTGAGTCGATTGAAAGGGATTTTTGCAAGACTGTCAGGGTGATGATCGTCCGATGCTGGTTGACACGGGTTCCGTCTTCGGAAATCCTGGCATCCCCACTTCAGCCGGGACGCCCGCCCGTCTGGATGGAACTTCGCGACCAAATGGTGGAGATGGGCGCGGTTCCAAGGAGTCGATCGTCTTACAATGAGGGAGCGACCTCGTTCCATGGCCTACGAGGTGCGGTATTCGAACGAGGCCCTCGAGCAACTGAAGAGGTTGCGAGCTCTTGACCGGGCCGCCATCCTGGACCAAATTGAACAAGTGTTGATTGTCAATCCGACGACGGAGAGCAAGGCGCGAGTCAAGCAGCTCAGACAGCCCGCAGCGACTCAGTATCGCCTTCGCGTCGGTGAGTTCCGGGTCTTCTATGACGTGGACCAAGTCACCGTCCTCATCATTCATGTCCTCAGCAAGACGGACTCGATCGACTATCTCGGAGGCTCGTCATGACCATACAGCCTGTCATCGACCCGAACACACCGATCGGCGAGATTCTCAAGGCCGCAGGCCTCGACGGCATCGTGCTCGAATCCGAGGGCCAGGGGAGTTATGCGGTGATCCCCCTCGACGAGGACTTGATCGATTACCTCATCGCGCGGAGCCCGAAGTTCCTCGCCGTGTGTCGACAGAT
>JAFANO010000577.1 GCA_019232645.1 Planctomycetaceae bacterium
TCCGGCCGTCCGGGCCGTGCAGCGCCCCGAGCGCGACGCGGGCCGTTTCGGCGCCGCGAGAGGGCGACGTGGGCGCCAGGACAAGCGAGGACACGAGAACCAGGAGGGCGAGCCCCCAGGCCCTCCGGCGCGCCGGGAACTTTCCAAACATGAGGCGTGCTCCTTGATGAGGATCGTGACGTCGGGGGAGGGATCCGTCAGCGAGGGATGAGGTCGAGGGTCCATCGGGACGGCGACGATGATCCCTCTCATCCACATCATAACTGCGAGGGGGCCGGCCTGGCTTCCCCGAATTCCCTCGGAACCCACCCCTCTCCTGCATTGCGCTCGGTTTGATCAAGAAACGCATCGAGCCGCAACGCAATTATAGGCGACCGGTCAACGGGGGACCATTTGTCAATAAATAGAAATATTTAGGTTCATGACGGTTTGCTGGTGGAGTCGCCGCAAAGAAACTCTGGAAAATCTACCACCTCTCTTCTGCATCACCCCATTCGTTCGCATGCTTGCATTGTTCGGCTTCGTTCACCGACGGTGACAGGGCTGGGTGCTTTCGTCATCGGGCTGGCAGTCGGGAAAGGGTCGGATTTTACGAGACGTTCGCGGGGGAGCCGGGCCTGATCCTGCGCCCTCCCTGGAGATATCATGGGTGCCGCGGGTCCCGTCCTCAGGACCCGCGCGATTTCGGGCGCCGGCCACCGTGCGTGGCTTCCTGGGGAGATGCGACAACGCTCATTTTCACGGGGGATCCCTTGTGGCACGGCAGGAACAGGACTTCAACAAGGAGGCGAACCGGCAGTCGACCACGCTCTTCATCAAGGATTCCCACGGCGTCACGATCGACCTGACGGAGATCGAGTGCGCCCAGGTGCTCCAGTATCTCCTCTCGCTCTACGAGCGCCACGGGCGGCTGGAATCCCTCGGCCGGGTGGGCGAGAAGGGCCTGGTCCTCCTGAAGCTCCTCGGCCGGCATCCCAAAGGCGAGTTGCAGGACGTGGAAGTGAACTCGCTGCTCCAGGGGCAGTCGATCCGGATCGAGAACTGCACCGACGTGACCATCACCGTCCGGCAGGTGGAGGTGGAGAAGGTCGTCGAGATCGGCCTGGAGCTCGTACGCTTGATGGGCCGGAGGCCCGGCGGCGACTCCTCGGCCGGCGAATGGACGACCTGGCCGTCCTGAGGGTCGGAGCGGATCGGGGCGGGTCGACAGGCGAGGCGGTGTCAGGCGACGCATCTCGCGGCTTCGGCGAGGTGGGCCAGCGCAGCGCAAGCCACCCCACCGGAGGTCCCTTCGATTCGGTATGACATGCACTTGGCCGCGGCCCCCCTCGACTGATCACGGCCCAATCTGCGGGTTCATGGATCAGTCATCGGCCCGGGCCGCCTCCGCGACCCGGGTGACGGCGGCGACGATCCGGGGCAGCGCGGCCTCGATCTCGGCCTCGGTGGTGGCGGCGCCCAGGCTGAAGCGGACCGAGGAGCGGAGGCGATCCTCGGGCAGCCGCATCGCCAGCAGGACGGGCGACGGCCGGGTCGCGCCGCTGGCGCAGGCCGAGCCGAGCGAGGCGGAGATCCCGGCCAGGTCGAGCTGCATCAGCAGGGCGTCGCCGTCGAGGCCGGGGAAGCCGAGGTTGACCGTCTGCGGCAGCCGGTCCGAGGCGTCGATCGGGCCGTTGCGGACGACGCGGTCGGGGCCGAGCGCGGCGACCAGGCCGGACTCCAGCCGGTCGCGGAGCGCCACCCAGCGCCTCGCGCGTGCCTCCGCCTGCGCGTGCCACCGCTCCAGCGCGGCCGCCAGGCCGACGGCCAGCGGGACGGCGACCGTCCCCGGCCTTCGGCCCTGCTGCTGGCCGCCGCCGAAGAGCCGCGCGCCCAGCTCGACCCCCGCGCGGACCAGGAGCAGGCCGACCCCCACCGGCCCGTGGAACTTGTGCGCGCTGGCCGCCAGCGTGGCGACCCCCAGCCCGTGGAAGTCGACCGGGATCCGTCCGACGGCCTGCACGGCGTCGGTGTGGACCGGGA
>JAFANO010000721.1 GCA_019232645.1 Planctomycetaceae bacterium
CCGCCCCCGTGCCAAATCTCCTCGTATCGGCAGTCCTTGAGCACCGCGCGGCCGGTCGCGGCGATGTCGAGGTCGCGATGCCGCTCGACCAGGTCGGTGAAGGCGTCGCCCAGGTGCATCAGCCGCGCGACGATCCAGCGGTCGACCCCCGGCAGGCCCAGTTTGCGGAAGAGCATGCGATCGGTCAAGTTGGGCAGCTCGTCCGAGATCACGATCGTCCCGCCCGGCCGGACCACCCGGACCATCTCGCGGAGTGCGCCTTCGGGGTCATTGAAGTGGTTGAAGCCGCCGATGCTCAGGACCGCGTCGAACCGATCCGCGCGGAAGGGCAGGGCCTCGGCCTCGCCCAGGACCAGCCGGAGGTCGCGGGACGCATTCCGGCGCCGGCACGCGGCGAGCTGCACGGTCGAGACGTCGATGCCGACCACGCTCCAGTCCGCCGGCAGCCATTCCAGGTAGACGCCGTCGCCGATCGCGACGTCGAGCAGGCTCAGGTTCGCTCGTCGCGGCAGGTGCCGGAGGATCACGTCGCGCGAGCGCCGCTCTCCGCCGTTGCAGACGAAGAACAACCACTCCCAAAACCGGAACTTGGGCCAGAGGGGGCTATTATAAAAGTCGGCCGCGATCCGGTTGTCGGCCGTGGGCTCGTCCTTGACCACGAGGACGCCGTCCCGGACCGGATAACTCCGGCCGCAGCCGGCGCATGCGAACCCCGCGCCCGCCGGGGTCAACGCGCCGTCGCACGCGACACACCGCAGCAGGTCGGGATCGGCCTTCCAGCCGGCCGAGGCGTTCGTGGCGCTCGTCGACATCCGTCAGGCCCCCTCAGGCGACCCGTCATCCACCAGACAGTACCCCAGTCGGTTCCAGATGGGGAAGCGGCGATGCCCGGGCCACTCGGCCTGGGCCAGGGAGTCGATGTCCACGCGATGATCCGTGACCATCGCGAGGAACTCGGGGTCGAGCCCCATGGCCCGCAGGCCCCAGCGGTCGAGCCCCTCGAGGCCGATCGCAAATCCGGGCGCGAAATGATACAGGTCGGGCGACTCGTCGGCGACGATCACCGGCGCCCCGAGTCGCGCCACCCGCCGCATCTCGCGGAGCGCCGCCGCGTGATCCCGATAATAATTGAATCCCCCGACGCTGAAAACGGCGTCAAACGTCTCGTCTTCGAAGGGCAAGTCCTCCGCCTCCGCCCGGACCAGCCTCCCGGCCATCACGGGGAAGCGGTCGCGGCAGGCCGCCAGTTGCGCCCGGGAGATGTCCACGCCGTAGATCGCCCAGTCGGACGGCAGCCGTCGGACGTTCTCGCCGTCGCCGATCCCCACCTCGAGCACCAGGGCTCCCGGCTGCTCGGGCAGGTGGCGCAGGACTTGCCGCCGCGCCCGGTCCGGTCCAGGCCCCTGGAACCAGAGGAACAGGCGCTCCCAGGGCCGGAAGCGCCGCCAGCTCGGGCCGTCGTAGAATGCGGCGGCGATCCGGTTCGTGCCGGTCAGGGGACCGATCGCCTCCAGGATCCTGTCGACTTCGGGATAGGATCGGCCACAGGACGCGCAGGAGTTGCGCCCGAGCAACCCGCGACGACACGTCAGGCACCGGGCCAGCATCGCGACGGCGGAAGCCTGGCGGGCGATGATCCCGGCGGGACCGGACATGGTGGGATCGACCTTTCCCATCAGAACTCGGAGGTCAGCGCCCGCGGCCCGGCGCGGTCCATCATCCGATCGAAGAGGAAGTTCGGGAGCCATCGGAGCACGCCCATGCCGAGGGCCGTGGACAGCGGGAATGTGTAGTCGCGGGGCCGACGGAGAACCGCGCGGACGACGTGCCGCGCCGCTTCGTCCGGTTCCATCATGGGCACCGGCCTGCGGAAGGGCGTGCCGACGGTCATCCCCGTCCGGACGAACCCCGGATAAACGGTCGTGACCGTCACCCCGCGCCGTTTCAGGGGGGGCCTCAATGCCTCCAGGTACGTCGTCAACGCGGCCTTCGAGGCGGAGTAGCCCGGCATCCATGGCATGCCGCGAGATCCCGCGACGCTCGAGAGGCCCACGATGTGCCCCGACCCGCGTGCGAACATCCCCGGCAAGACCGCCTCGATCGACCGCGCCACGCCCAGGACGTTGACCTCGAGCATCTGGCGGAACCCCTCGAGGTCCAGGTCGAGCGCCGACGAGAGGCTGCCCACCCCCGCACAGGCGACGAGGACGTCGGTCGGCCCGACCCGGTCCTCCAGCGCCGCGACGGCCCGCCCCAGACTCTCGCCGTCGCGGACGTCGGCGACCTCGGACGCGACCGCTGCCCCCGCCCCGCGGAGATCGGCCACCAACTCCTCCAGGGGTCCGCCGGCGCGATCGAGCAGGCCGAGCCGGAACCCGCGCACGGCGAGCGCCGACGCGGTCGCCCGCCCGATCCCCTGCGCGGCGCCGGTCACCAGGACGGTCGATGTCGCGCCCACTCGGTCTCGTTTCCTCATCGCGAGTGTTTCCTATGTGGCAAGCCGCCTCGCGCCCGCAGGCCGGGGCGGTCGGGCGAGGAACTCCTGGAGCAAGCGGAGGAAGCCCTCGGGGTTCTCCTCGGGCGCGCGATGCTTGGCATCGGGGACGATGGCGGTCCGGCATCGGGGCAGGTGGGCCTCGAGGAACGCGGCCGTGGCCAGGAACGGCGAGGATTCGCCATAGAGGGCCAGCACCGGCAGATCCACGCGGGCGATCCGTTCGACGGTCAGCCCCGCCTCGACCTTGGAGTCGTCGCCGCAGGTGGTCCGGCCGAGCCGGAGCAGGCGGTTGAGCGCGGGCAGGCCGACCGCCTGGCGGAACCGGAGCAGCCGCTCGCCGTCGAGGTGCAGGACCTGGTCGAAGAACAGCCCGAGGTCGTACCAGTGCTCGTCCGAAAGCTCCACGCCCGCCTCGTGCGCCTCCTGGCGGAAATCCCGCCAGTGCCCCCAGCGGCTCACGTCCTCCAGATGCCGCAGCGCGGGGAAGTACGGGTCGGAGAGGACGACCGCTTCGAACCGCCCGGGGGCGAGCACCGCCGCGTGCAGCGCGATCACACCGCCGTAGCTGTGGCCAACCACGCTCGCGCGATCGATCCCGAGCTGATCCATCAGCGCAACCAGGTCCCCCGCGTGGTCGGCCGACGTGTAACCATCGGGCGGGACATCGCTATAGCCGTGGCCGCGCAGGTCATAGGCCGTCACGCGATGCGACCCTCCCAGCTCCTGCATCGCCCGGCAGAGGAACCAGATCGACAGGTCGCCGGTCAGGCCGTGGACGAGGACCACGTCCGGGCCGGAGCCCGTTTGCTGGTAATGGAATCGCATCCCGTTCGCCGAGGAGAATGGCATGGCTCAAGTCGTCTCAGGGAATCATCGTCGAGTCTCAAAGATGCCGCCGCAAGAATTCCACGAGCTCTCCGACGAGGAGGTCGCGGTCGGCCCGGCGCCCGAGCTCGGCCATCAGGTCGCCGAACGGCAAATCGCGACCGTAGTGGCTCTGGAGCATCTCGCCCAGCACGACCGCGTCGATCGACGCCAGGCCGAGGTCGGCGAAGAACCGGGTCTCCGGCCCGATCGCGCCCGAGTATTCGCGGCCCTGGAAGTTGCCGAGCAGGTTCGTCAGGTCGGTCAGGATTTCGGCGCCGGATGGCGTACTCATCATCCCCCCTCGAAGTCTCTAGTTTTCAGTCTCCTCCGGATCGCTCGTCCCCCGTCGACCCTCCTCGATGATCTTGCGGCGGTGCTCCTCGAAATCCATGGCACGCCGCCTCGCGTGGGCAGATTGTCGATCCTGGTCCGTCAGGTACCGTTGGCCTTTGATCCTGGAGTTCTGCAACGAATCGGCCCAGGCGCGGAGCTGTCGCGAAATGTTCTCGGCTAATAATTTCAGAGTTGAAATTTCAAATTTGAAATTATGAAAACCAGGAAGTTCACACATCAAGCACAGCATCGAGCGAGCCTCGCCCGCCGAGCCTCGCGCGATGTACAGGAACGTGAGGAGCTCCTGGGTCGTCCCTCGTTCAAAACCCTCGGCGATGTTATTCGAAATCGAGACGACAGCCCTCTCGATCTGATCTCGAAGGCCGGAGTGTCCCGCGAAATCAGCCCGACTGGTCAAGGCGAAGAGCTGCACGCCGAGCTGAATGCTGGCACGCCAGACCGGGAGATCTTCGAAGCGCT
>JAFANO010000745.1 GCA_019232645.1 Planctomycetaceae bacterium
CGCGATGCCGCCGTGGTAGCCGAGGCGACCGACTTCGGCCAGGACACGGGCCGGAGCCTTCTGCGACCGGATCACGAACTCCTTGAAGAACGGCCCGTCGAAGGCGAGCGAGAGGCCGGGGACCCGGGCCAGTTGTTCGGCCGCGTAATGCGCCTTGCGGGTCGAGAGCTCGGCGGCTTGGCGGAGGCCCCGCGGGCCGAGCGCCGCGAGGTAGATGCTGGCGCGGAGGGCGAGTAGGCCCTGGTTGGTGCAGATGTTCGAGGTGGCCTTCTCGCGGCGGATGTGCTGCTCGCGGGTCTGGAGCGTCAGGACCCAGCACCGTTTGCCTCGGCGGTCGGTCGTCTGGCCGACGATCCGGCCGGGCATCTTCCGGACGTACTCCTCGCGGCAGGCCATCAGGCCCAGGTAAGGGCCGCCGAAGCTCATCGGGTTCCCCAGGCCCTGCCCCTCGGCGACCACGATGTCGGCGCCGTAGTCGCCGGGGCGGCGCAGCAAGCCGAGGCTGATCGGGTCGACGCTCACGATCGCCAGCGCCCCCTTGCGGTGCGCGACCTCGATCAGCGCCTCGACGTCCTGGAGCTGCCCGAAGAAGTTCGGATACTGGAGGATGACCGCGGCGGTGTCCTCGGTGACGGCCTCCGCCAGCGCCCCGGCCTCAACCCGGCCCGCCGGCGCGGCGATGGTCACCAGCTCGGGCTCGAGGTTCGCCATGAAGGTCGCGAGGATCTGGCGATACTCGGGATGGACCGTCTCGGCCACCACGACCCGGCCCAGCCGGCGAGAGATCGTCAGCGCCATCAGCATCGCCTCGGCGACGGCCGAGCCGCCGTCGTAGAGGCTCGCGTTCGCGACGTCCATGCCGGTCAGTTGGGTCACCAGCGTCTGATACTCGAAGGTCGCCTGCAGCGTCCCCTGGCTCGCCTCGGGCTGGTAGGGCGTGTAGGCCGTGTAGAACTCGCCCCGGGCGGCCAAGCTGTCCACCACGGCGGGGATGAAGTGGTCGTAACTGCCGGCGCCCAGGAAGCAGGGACGCGCGTCCGCCCCGACGTTGCGCGCCAGCATCGCGCCGACGTGCGTCGTCAACTCCAGCTCGCCCAACGCCTCCGGGAGCGCCAGCGGCCGTTTCAGCCGGTATTCCGGCGGGATCATGTCGAACAACTGGTCGAGCGCGTCGAGACCGATCGCCCCGAGCATGACGCGCACGTCGTCGGGCGTGTTCGCGATGTAAGCCATTGTGTGCTATTGTTTCCTCTCGTCCCAAGTCAGGGGGGTCAATCGGGGCGGAATCGGACCAGCGGGGCTCGTTCGGCGCGGGACACCTCTGTTTTCCATGATCCGGGGGCATGAGCCACGTCGCGACGGGGTGAACACCCCGCGCCGTCGAAGAAAGCACCACGAAGGCCCCCCCGGGTCGTCCCCCACTCACATCGCGGGGCGGGGGTTGCACAAAGAAAACGCGGCAAGAATCCTACACCCTTCAGGCATTGGTATCCGCACGGTGAGAGCTAATGCGTCACCAAGGAGTTCCAGCAAGGTGGGGGGGTCAATGTGCCTCCTCGGCGACCTTCTTCTGATAGGCGTCGTGATCCATCAATGACGCGGCCGCGGACGGGTCATCGACCTTGATCTTGATCAGCCAGCCCTTGTCGTAGGGGTCCTCGGCCAGGAGCTGGACGTTGTCCTTCACCTCGTCATTGACCGCGACGACCTCGCCGCCGACCGGGGCGTAGAGGTCCGAGACCGCCTTGACACTCTCGATTTCACCGAAACTCTTTCCACGGATTAATTTGGATCCGACCGACGGGAGGTCGATCATGATCAGGTCGGTCAACTGATCGACGGCAAACCGCGAGATGCCGATGGTCGCGACGTCGCCGTCGAGATGCACCCACTCGTGCGTCTGGGTGAAACGGAGGTCTTTCGGGTCCATGGAGGGCGAGGTCCTTGATCCGGTTGGGGAACGGGTCGGTCAGACGGCGGGCGCGTCGCCGCGGCGGTAGAAGGGCAGGGGGACGACCTGGGCGTGTTCGGAGTGGCCGCGGACCTCGACGGTGAGTCGGGTGCCGGGGGCCGCGTGGCTCGGATCGACCAGCGCCATCGCGAGGCTCTGGTTGAGCGTGGGGGAGAAGGTGCCCGAGGTGACGATCCCGACGACCTGGCCATCGGAGTGGACCTCGCACCCTTGCCGGGCGATGCGCTTGCCCTCGAGGCGAAGGCCGACCCGGGCCCCGCCAGGCTTGGCCCGGAACGTGCGGAGCGCCTCGCGGCCGATGAACTCCCCCTTGTTGAGCTTGACGGCCCAGCCGACGCCCGCCTCGTACGGGTTGATCACGTCCGAGAGCTCGTGCCCGTGGAGGGGCATGGCCGCCTCGAACCGGAGCGTGTCGCGCGCCCCGAGCCCGCACGGCAGGATGCCATGGCCGGCCCCCGACTCGAGCAGGGCCGTCCAGACTTTTTCCGCCTCCGCGGCAGGGAGAGTCAGCTCGAAGCCATCCTCCCCCGTGTATCCGGTCCGGCTGACGACCGCGTCGACCTCGCCGAGCAGACGCCCCATCGCCGCGCGATAGGAGCCGAGCCCGGCCAGAGGGGCCTCGAACAGGGGCTGGAGGGTCGCGAGCGCCTTCGGCCCTTGCACGGCGATCATGCCGGTGTCGAGAGTCCGGTCCGTAAGCGATGCCTCCAGGCCCTCGCGGTGACGCTCGAACTGCGCGACGACCGCCGCTCGGTTTGAGGCGTTGCAGACCACTGCAT
>JAFANO010000046.1 GCA_019232645.1 Planctomycetaceae bacterium
TCGACCGGCTGCCGCTCGGCGATGCCGGGGGCGTGCGACTCGATCAGCCGCGACAGGTCGGTCGCGATCGGCCCCCGGTTGTCGATCGGCTCGCCGAGCGCGTTGACCACCCGGCCGACCAGCGCCTCGCCGACCGGGACGCGGAGCAGCTCGCCGGTCGCGGTGACCGCCTCGCCCTCGTGGATGTCGGTGTAGTCGCCCAGGATGATCACGCCGACGGACGACTCTTCGAGGTTCATCGCCAGGCCGCGGACCCCGTTCTCGAAGGCGACCATCTCGCCCATCATCACGCCCGAGAGGCCGTGGATCCGCGCGATGCCGTCGCCCACCTCGAGCACCCGGCCGACCTCGGTCCGGGTCACCTCGGCCTGGAACTGCTCGATCTCCCGCTGAATGACCGATGCGATCTCATCGGCATTGAACTTCGCCATGCGTCTCCACCTTCGTCTCGAGAGGGCGTGTGCGACACGCCGTCGCGGGGGGCGAGCGGACCACGCCCCCCGGTTGTTCGTTCATGCGAATTGACTGAACTGGTCCCGATGACTCCGGATCTCTTGCAGCCTCGACGCGATCAGGCGCTCGCGGAGCTGCGCCAGCCGGTTGCGCACCGAGGCGTCGTAGACGTGGTCGCCCACCTGGATGACCAGCCCGCCGATCAGCTCGGGGGCGACGACGACGTTCATGACCGGGGTCGCCCCGAGCAACCGGCCGAGGCGATCGTGCAGCGCGGCCCGTTGCCCCTCGTCGAGCGGCACCGCCGAGCGGACCGTGACCGGCCGGCGGTTCTGCCGGCGGTCCCAGGTCGCCCGGGCCGCCCGCACGATCGCCGTCAGCGAGCCCAGGCGGCCGTGCCGGTTGAGCACCCGGAGGAACCGGACGACGACCGGCAGGGCCCGCCCCTCGAACGTCTCGACCACGATGCGGTCCTTGTCCCCGGCGGCCAGCGCCGGCGAGGCCAGCAGCGCGGCGAACTGGGGGTGCGCCCGGAGCACGTCCCGGACGAGCTCGTCGAGCTCGTCGAGGACGGCCTCGACCTGGCCCTCCTTCTCGGCGGCGCCGAGCAGCGCCTCGGCGTAGGAGCGCGTCACCTCGGGCGCCTCGTCGTCGAAGACCGTCCCCTGCACGTCCGGCCCGTTGGCGGCGCTCATGCGATCCGGCCCCCCTGCCCGTGCCCGTTGCTGCTCGTCGGCTGTGTCGGCAGCTCACCGATGGCCGACTCGACCAACCGGCGATGCTCCGACTCGTCGATCTGCTTGGTCAGGACCCGGCCGGCGACCGAGACGGCCAGGTCGGCGGCCTTCGACCAGATCTCCACCAGCGCCTGGTCGCGGGCGTTCTCGATGTCGGCGCGGGCCCGGTGCCGCTCGGCCTCGGCCTCGGCGCGGGCCTTGGTCGTGATCTCCTCGGCGCTGGCCGACGCGTCGCGCCGGGCCTGCTCGATCAGGGTCCGGACCTGTTCGGCCGCCTGCTCGAGCTGCCGGCGGTGTGCGGCCAGGAGTTGCTCGCTCTCGTTCCGCACCCGCTCGGTCTCGAGCAGGCAATGCTCCAGGTGCTCCTCGCGCTGGTGCAGCGCGGCCAGCAGCGGCTTCCAGGCGAAGCGGCCCAGGACGAACAGCAGGCCGAGGAACACGACGACCGTCCAGATCGCCAGGGACGGTTCGGGCTTGAGGATGTCGGGCTTGACCTCCTCGGCATGGGCCTCCTCGAGGTGTTCGGCCTCTCCGGGGGTCATCGCGGCGGGGTTGGACTCGGCCTTGGCCGCCGGCGCGTGCGGCCCGTCGGCGGCCGACGCGCGGGGCGACAGTCCCTGCCCCGGCGCCAGAGCCAGCGCCAGGGCCACGAGTCCGAAGGCTAGTATCGGTTGCCGGGTCATGGGGTGTCTGCCTCTCACCTCGAAAGGGACGCGTTCATCCGGCGGCGGCACGCGGGGCGGAACGGGCCGGGGTCGGACGCCGGCCGGGCGCGGCGGCCGGCCCCGTCGTCTCCCCGCGGCGCGGCCCGGTTCAGAACGGCGAGACGAAGAGCATCACGATGATTAGCGCGAAGAACGTCACGCCCTCGATCAGCGCGGCCGCGATGATCATCGCCGTCTGGATGTTGCCCGCGGTCTCCGGCTGGCGGGCCATGCTCTCGACGGCCCCCTTGGCCAGGCCGCCGATCCCCAGCGCCGCGCCGATGATGATCAGGCCGACACCGATCGCCCGGGAGTCAGAGAACGCGTATCTCGGCTGGCCGGCGTAGGCCAGCTCCGCGGCCTCCGCCAAGCTCTTCGGCGTGTAGCCGGAGACCCCCTGGGCGAGCGCCACCCCCTGAACGAGCACCAGCATGGCCACGGCCAGCACGGCGGACTTGACGAATTTCATCGGACCCTGGACTCCTTGGTTGGTCACACACTGGGGAAAGAGCCGCGGGGCCGGTGTGCGGCCCGCCGGCGGGGTCGGAGAACATCCCCGCCCCGATCGAGAAAGCACCTCCGCGGCGGGCCGGGCGGACGAGCCCCGGCCCCGTTCGACCGCGCGGCGGCCCCGTCAGTGCGGGTGCACCGCCGAGCCGATGAACAGCGCCGACAGGAAGGTGAAGATGTAGGCCTGCAGGAACGCCACGAACAGCTCCAGGAGGCTCAGCGCGATCACCCCCACCACGCTCGCCGCCGCCACGCTCGCCCACAAGCCGGGAGCCAGGCTCCGCGACATCAGGATGAACCCGAGGATCACCGCGAGCACGACGTGCCCGGCGAACATGTTCGCGAAGAGACGCACGGCCAGCACGCTATGCCGGATCAGAAGTCCGGCCACCTCGATGACGAACATCAACGGCCAGAGGAACAGCTTGAGAAATGGGGGCACGTCCATATGCGGCACGATCGCCGCCCAGTAACCCATCGCGCCCAGCTCGCGCATCCCGCCCATCACCACCACGGACAGCGTCATGAACGCGAGCACGGCCGTCACGTTGATGTTGCCCGTGGCCGAGGCCAGCCCGGGGATCATGCCCAGGAGGTTGTTGAAGAGCACGAAGAAGAAGACCGTCCACAGATAGGGCAGGAAGCGGTCGGCCCCATGCCCGCCGATCGCCGGGCGGGCGACCTGGTCACGGATGAACAGGAGCATTGATTCGAACATGTTCATGAACCAGCCGCGACTGACCTGGTTCCGCGACACGTGCCGCGCCAACGGCACGAGCACCAGCACCACCAGGATCGCCGCCAGCAGCTCGGTCACCATAAACCGCGTGACCTGGATCCCCGCGATCTTGGGGAGTTCGATCTCCAGGGCGTAGGGGCGACTCCAGAAGGGGAGCTCCAGGGTCGGGTGGTCCACCACGTGGCCGATCGGGCTGTCGCCGTGTGCTGCCATGGTCGCTGAATCCCAGATGACTTGATGGGCCGCGGGCCCCCGCCACACCGCGGGCGCCTGCGCGCCGATGCCGTGCACCCGACCGGCCTTCTCCGCTTCCCCGCGTCAGAACATTGCCCCAAGCGTCGCGATCGGCCCGCCAGAGCTCCTAGGGCCCCGACCGCTCGCGGGCGATCCGGAGGACGTGCATCATGCCCACCACGAACCCCAGCACCGCCCCCAGGATCGTGGCCAGGGGGGCCAGATGCCAGCGTCGATCCAGGTAGACCCCACCCAAGGGAGGAAGGGCGAACTCCAGCCCCAAGCTCATCACCCGCGTTGCCCACTGGACGCCCACGGCCAAGATCGAGCGCGGCTCGGGTTGAGTCACGGATGACTCCCGCATCCCCCCTCCTTTTTGGGGGATGACACTTCTTCTTGGGCCGAGGCGATGATGATGATATGGATCTCGCAGCCGACGGCGAACGTCGTGGCAGAGCGACCCGCACGGAGAGCCATTTATACCCACCCCGAACCGCCTGTCAACTCCCTAGTCTCCCCTCGAGAAATTTTTCACAAAGTTCGCGGCGCACCCACACCGGGGGACGGCCGGCGCATGTAAAGAACTATCGGATATAAAGGTGGGGACCGCCATCTCCGGACCGATCCGGGCGGCGCGAGACCTGGACCCGC
>JAFANO010000180.1 GCA_019232645.1 Planctomycetaceae bacterium
TGGTGCCTCTCGACCCGTCCGTCCGCTGTGCCCTGGCCGACTGCCATGCCCGACTCGGCCGTGCCGAGCTGGCCTGGCAACTCTACCGGCTCCTGGCCGGCGACGGCGCTTGTCCCACGGCCTTGCTGCCCGCGGTCGCCTCCGGCCTGGGGAGCGTCGGGGAAGACGCGACCGCCCTCGACGTCTGCCGCGAGCTGTCGCGACGGGAGCCGACGCGGCATGAGGCGTTCTTCGGCAAAGCCTTCTACATGCGGAGGCTCGGGCACTCGGTGGAATCGCTCATCCCGGTAGTCACCCATGCCCATGACCTCGCCCCCGAAATCGTCACCTATCGCGTGTTCCTGGCCTCCCTGCTCGCTACCACCGGGAAGCATCAGGAGGCGTATGAGCTGCTCCGCGACGTCCCGCCGGAGTCAGTCCGATGCTCGGGCTGCCTCCGACGGATGATGGCGGTCTTTCGCCTCGCCGGGGATGACGCACGCGCCCGCGACTGCCGGGAGCAGGCCAAGCGGGTCGGCGACGGCGGGGCCTTCGCCCCGATGGACTGAAGCTTCTAATCCTCAAACAAGCGTAATATGATAAGCGATTACTTAAATCCTGGTGCATTGTCTGATGATGGAATCTCTCCGGGCCGGGTGATCACACCCGGTTCCCGTCCCCTCCTCTTCCCTCGCTCATCACCACACCCCCTCTCGTCGGTTCGGAGCCCACACGGCATCGGAGCATCCCCACTCCGATTTCAAGGAAGCCTACCCACTCACAACCGGAGCGACTGCAATCGCTCCACCAACCGCAGAAATACGCCCTGCCACGGGTTCCAGGCCAGGAGCCGGTACACGATCCGGCCGGCGGTGCGCACGATCTGACACGGCACCTGGATCAACGCCACGCAGAACGTGCTGAACTCCATCCGCAGTAGCGACCGCTTCTCCGCTCGGTGCTTCTCCCCCCACCGGGGATGCTCCGGCACCAGCAACGCACTCCACGCCTTCAGGCTCCACGCCAGGCTGGCCATGACCAGATAGGCCCAGTTACTCACCAGGTTGTCCACCGGCATCGCCAGCGCCTTCACCCCGGATTTCAACTGGGCGATCAGGTTCTCCTGGTCGCACCGGTCGTTGGCCAGGAAGACGATCTCCGAGGCCGGAGTCGTGCGGTCGTTGGTGAGGTAAAAGAAGTACCGGTCCGGCTCAAAGAGCCACAACTGCCCCTTCTCCACCACCAGCTTCTTGCGGAGCACGACCACCCGATATGTCTTCTTACAGGCGACGGGGCGGTACTCGAACTCGGCCACCTCCTCACCGATCAGCTTCAGCGTCTCGAACTGCCGCTCGGCGACGACCCGCTCCTTATGCCGCTCCCGGGCCTGGCGGGGCACGGTCCGGATCGTGTAGCGGGGCGGGCGTTCCAGTTCGCTGTAGTTCAGGTCGTCCAGGTGCTCGGCCAGGTCCTTGAGGTTGGCCATGGCGTCGATGCCGAAGATGAAGCGGATGGACTGGCTGTCCCAGCGGTCCAGGTGCTTGGTCTGGCTGAAGTTGGTATCACCTCGGTACGTGATCCGGCGGAACCCCGCCCGACGGCACAGGGCGGCCGCCTGGTCCAGGTAGACATCGGCTTGCTCGTGCGAGGGGCGGTTGCCGCTGCGGTTGACCGTGAACAGCGGTTCGGCGGTGTTGGCCAGCGAGACCACCAGGGGATGGTAGCCCCACACCCCGTTGTAGGCGATGTCCACCCCCTGCTTGCACCAGCCGTCCGTCGGTGCGAGGGTGCCATCGGCATCGAGGAAGGCTTCGTCGAAGAACGCCTCGGGCTGCTGTTTCCAGACCCGCAGTCGGGCCTCGTTGACAATGTCCATCAACTGCTCGACATCGCTCTGGCTGAAGCGGCGGCAGAAGTCGCCCGCGGTGGTCGGGTCGGGGATGCGCTCGGCCCCCAGGGCGTCCAGGTAGACCTCGTCGTGGCGTCGGACCTCGAGGTGCTCCAGGCGACTGCCGCCGGCCAGCAGGTTGTAGGCGATATTCAGGACGTGGTCGCTCTCGTGATACGGCATGTGCCGCTTCAGCAGGTGGAGATCCCGGTCGATGTCCTGGATGAGGCCCACCTTGCGGGCCAGGAGGTGGATGGCCCCGATGCCACCGGGGGCGATGGCCCGAGTGCGGTCGGCCAGTTCGTAGTGGATGTTGGAGGCGGCCATCATCGGTTCGGGGCGCTCGACACCGGGTTGATGCTCCAGTCGGCGGCGGATTCGCCGCTTGCGTCGGTTCAGCCGGCGGTGGACACTGGCGTTCACTCGAAAACCTCCTGGAAGCGAAGGGCTGAGGGGCGTGAATCACCTCGATTGTTCGCTCAAACCGGGGGGTTTTCGAGGCTCTTGGCCTCAAAGGGCCTGGGGTTACGCTTGGTTGAGGACTAGTGTATACCCCAAACGCTAATGAACAGGGGCCGCGGACGGCCGGGACTTGGTGGAGGGATACGGCCTCGACGTCCCGCTCGCCGGGGTCGAGACGGGTCCTCGGCCCCGAGCCGAAGCCGGGCGTGGCCCAAGGTCCCGGCCCGCCCGGGCGGCGGGGTGGGACGGCACCCGGGGCATTGACGATCGTAACGCCACTGGGGGATGACGCCGCCCCCGGGTCCCCGCGTCGGAATCATCAAGACACGGTATACTTGAGCACTCGAGTGACCTGGACCGGGTTCCAGGCCTTGCCATTCCGGGTGGTGTGCCCCGCGGCGTCGAGCCGCGCCGCGATGATCCGGAGCGAGAGCCCCTCGGCCCGCCAGCCGGCGACCAGGGGGGCGAGATCGAGATAAGCGTCGCGGGCCCGTCTCGCCCGCTGTGCGGCGGCTGCCTGTGGACCCTTGGCCGCGTCGTCCGGGCTGAGCCGCCGGCCATCCGGCAGCGCCGACCCCAGCTTCCCCGCCCGGGCCGCGACGACCTCGGGCGGGACGCCATCCGGATACATGTCTCTGATACGTCTGCTCACATATCTGTTCGATTTGTACGCCGCCAGCGCCGCCCGCGTCCGCTCGCTGATCCGCTTGGCCTCGTCCTCGGCCACCGCCGCGAGAATATGAATCGTCAATCTGTTCGCATGAGGATTGTCGCACGCGATGAAGTCCACCCCCGATTCCATCAATCCGCTCAGGAAGTGAACGTTCC
>JAFANO010000222.1 GCA_019232645.1 Planctomycetaceae bacterium
TCGAGCTGATCGAGCCGAAGTACTTCCCCCTACTGAAGCGGCACGACCTGGAGTGCGCCATCGGGACGATCGACATGAGCCCCGACCCGCCGTTCGTCCGGGGCTTCAACAACCCCAAGTATCACGATCAGGTGATCAAGGCGACCCGCGATAGCATCGACGCCTGCGCCGAGTATGGGTACAAGCAGGTGATCACATTCACTGGCATGGCCGAGGGGATCCCCCCCGACGTCGGGGCCAAGAACTGCGTCGAGGGCTACCGGAAGATCATCGGCCACGCCGAGAAGAAAGGCGTGATTCTCTGCCTGGAGATGCTCAACACGCGTGAGACCGCGCACCCGATGAAGGGACATCCCGGCTACCAGGGCGACCACACGGACTACTGCGTCGACATCATCAACCGGGTCGCCTCGCCGAACCTGAAGCTGCTGTTCGACATCTACCACGTGCAGATCATGGACGGCGACCTCATCCGGCGGATCCACCAGCTCAAGGACGTCATCGGGCACATCCACACCGCGGGCAATCCCGGCCGGGGCGAGTTGGATGAGAAGCAGGAGATCGCTTACAAGCCGGTCATGGAGGCGCTCGTGGACATCGGCTACCGGGGTTACGTCGGCCAGGAGTTCATCCCGACCCGCGACCCGCTGGCGGGCCTCCGGCAGGCGGTGGCCCTCTGCGACGTCTGAAAGGTCCTCCGGATCGCCTCCGAGGACACTCGAAGCCGTGGGCGGCGCCCGCGCCTCCCTCACCCGACCCTGCCTCGCAGGAGTCCCGATCGTCCGGGGCGGATGACCGCTTTCTCAGCAAGATCAGTGGGGCCGTCGCCGCGATGAGGATGGGCGCTCCAGGTCAGCATCTCAGTAAATTGGGGGAGCTTACTGAATTCGGCTGAATGATTACGGCGTTTTTTGTTTGCCGAGATATCGAACTTCGTCAGACCGTAACGACGATCTTGCCGACCTGCTGGTTCGACTCCAGATAGCGGTGCGCCTCGACGATCTCCTCGAAGCGGAAGATCTTCGCGATGATCGGCTTGAGGCTCCCGTCCGCCAGCCCCTCGTTGACGAACCGCTTCCCCCGGTCCATCCGAGCCGGGTCGGTCGTGATTTCCGACAGGATATAGCCGCGAATGGTGAGGGAGTTGCCCACCACTTCCAGCACCGGCACCGGGGTCGGCTCCGGGCTCAGCGCCCCGTAGAGGAACAGGATGCCGAAGGGGGTCATCGCCTTCACGAGCGTTGCGACGGTCGGGCCGCCCACCGGGTCGAAGACGACCCTGGCACCCTTGCCTCCGGTAATCCCGAGGATTTCCTTGGCCAGGTCCTGTTCGTCGGTGACGATGACATGTGTCGCTCCCGCGCCGAGCAGGGCTTGCCGCTTCGAATTCCCGCGAGTCAGGGCGACGGGGGTCGCTCCCACCCTGTTGGCGATCTGGATGGCGGCCAGGCCGACGCTGCTCGAGGCCGCGGGGATCACGACCGTCTCGCCCGCCTTCAGACCGGCGATGTCGATCAGCGCCCCGTAGGCGGTCAGGTACTGCATCCAGATCGCCGCCGCCTCCTCCCAGGAGAGCGAGGCGGGGTGGTGCGCCACCGCATGGGCCGGGACGTTCACGAGGTCGCCGTAGACCCCGTACTCGTTCAGGCTGAAGGCCGGGATGGTGCTGACGGCGTCCCCGACCTTGATCCCTTCGACGCCTTCGCCGACGGCGGCTACCGTCCCCGCCGCCTCGTAGCCGTTCCGGGCCGGGAGTCGGGGTTGTTCGAGGTACTGGCCCCTACGGAACATGGACTCGGCGCGATTGAGCCCCAATGCCCTGACGCTGATCTGGACCTCGCCCTTGCCGGGGGGAGGGACCTCGACCTGCTCGATCTTCAGGACTTCGGGCCCACCGATCTCGTGAAATCGCACGACTCTGGCCATGGATGACACCTGATGAGGGTCGATCCCAGACGGTTTGTCGCCATTCGACTGCGGTTCACGCTCGGGTTGCGCACAGACCTCATCTGCGAAGCCAAGGATTCCCGACCTGAAGCCCGGAAGAAGGTGCAACCCGAGCGTGAATCGCAGTAGGATAACGGAGTCGGGCCGAGGTGTCCATCCCCCTCGACTTTTATGATATTATTTCTCATCTTTCGGAATCCCTGTGGCTGCATGGATCGCGTTGAGGTCCATGAAACGCGGGATGAGCCTGATCGTCTCAGGTTTCGAGTCCGGGGCGACCGAATCATCTCCTAAATCACATGAAGCCAGGATCAAGAGGTCGCACCACCCGGTTTGCCCTCTCCAGGGGCGTTGCGCATCCCGATTCGTGATCAATTTGGCTTCGGCCGACGATGCCTGGCCCGGAAGATCGCCCTCGCGTCGCGATCGGCACCGGCTTTGCTTGTTCGAGTGAATAGGGGAGTTACCATCGCGCATCGCCAGGACAGCCGCCCATGTCTCATGACGAAGCGCTCTTCCACGTCTGGCTCGAGTCCGTGAGGGACTTCGCCATCTTCATGGTCGCCCCCGACGGGGCTGTCTCGAGCTGGAACGTGGGGGCCGAACGCATCCTCGGCTATCGCGAGGACGAGATCCTCGGGCAGTCTTATTCCCTCATCTTCACGCCGGAGGACCAGGCCGACGGCGTCCCCGCTCAGGAGATGCAGGAGGCCCGGACAGCGGAGCATGGGTGGGACGATCGTTGGCTCGTCCGCAAGGACGGCTCCCGTTTCTGGGCCAGCGGGCTGCTGACTCCCGTGTGGGCCGAGGACGGGACGCTCCGCAGC
The DNA here is from genome assembly GCA_019232645.1 of Planctomycetaceae bacterium. Classification (GTDB taxonomy): domain Bacteria; phylum Planctomycetota; class Planctomycetia; order Isosphaerales; family Isosphaeraceae; genus JAFANO01. The sequence continues at coordinate 2,775 of JAFANO010000222.1, forward strand.
TTCGTCAAGGTCCTCCGCGACAACACCGAGCGCAAGCTCCTGGAGGACGAGCTCCGCCGCCGCGCCGAGGAGCTCATGGAGGCCGACCGGCGCAAGAATGAGTTCCTCGCGATGCTCTCGCACGAGCTCCGCAACCCGCTGGCCCCGATCCTCAACTCGCTCTACGTCCTGCGGCAGAGCGGGGGCGATGACCCGGTCGTCGTCCAGTCCCGGTCGATGATCGAGCGGCAGGTCGCCCACCTGAAGCAACTGGTCGACGACCTGATCGACGTGGCGCGCGTCACCAGCGGCAAGGTCCAGCTCCGCAAGGAGCGGATGAAGCTCGGCGACGTCGTGTCCCGGGCGGTCGAGGACGTCGCCCCGAAGGTCGCCGAGCGCCAGCACACGCTCACGACCGAGGCCGCCCCCGTGCCGCTCTGGCTCGAGGCCGACCCGACGCGGCTGGAGCAGGTCTTCACGAACCTCCTGAGCAACGCCGCGAAGTACACCGAGCCGGGCGGGCAAATCCGGCTGAACATCAGGCGCGTCAACGACGAGGCTGAGGTCCGGGTCCGCGACAACGGCATCGGGATCGATCCGGCGCTCTTGCCTCGGATCTTCGACCTGTTCACGCAGGCCGATCACTCGCTCGACCGGACCCAGGGCGGCCTGGGCATCGGGCTGACGCTGACCCGGACCCTGATCGAGATGCACGGCGGGACCATCGTGGCCGTCAGCGCGGGCCTGGGGCAGGGCAGCGAGTTCGTGGTCCGCCTGCCGCTGGCGAGCGAAGCCGCCTCGGGAGAGGCACCCGGGGGCGGCGGCGCGCCCGCCGGGAACGTCCCTCGGCCGCGCCGCGTGCTGATCGTCGACGACAATGTCGACGCGGCCCGGAGCCTGAGCGTCCTGCTCCGTCGGGCCGGCCACGAGACCCAGGCGGCGCACGACGGGCAGGCCGCCATCGAAGCGGTCGAGGCCTTCCGGCCGGACGTGATCCTGCTCGACATCGGCCTGCCGGGGATGGACGGCTACGACGTCGCCCACTCCCTCAAGGGGCGAACCAGTGCCTTCCTGGCCGCGGTGTCCGGATATGCGCCCAAGGAAGACGACCGGGAGGCGGTGTTCGACCGCTACCTCGTCAAGCCAGTCGACCCCGACGCCATCCTCGGGCTGCTCGCCGAGTCCGGGGACGAGGCCGCTCGGTAGGACCCTGCGATCGACCGTCGTGTCGAGCGGCTCGCGTCGAGGTCGAGGCCGAGGTCAGGGTCGGGGCGGGCCGTTCGGAAGGGGGACGTCGAGGATCTTGACCAGGAAGGCCCACCGGTCAGCGGCCTCCTCGATGATCTTGGTCGTAGGCTTGCCCGCCCCGTGGCCGGCCTTGGTCTCGATCCGGATCAGGACCGGGTTGTCGCACGACTGCGCCGCCTGGAGCGCCGCGGCGAACTTGAAGCTGTGCGCCGGGACGACGCGGTCGTCGTGGTCGG
>JAFANO010000238.1 GCA_019232645.1 Planctomycetaceae bacterium
TCGCTGTCGAGGTCGACCATGTTGCCGGCCTCCTTGGCGGCCTGCGTGCCCGAGTTCATCGCCACGCCGATGTCCGCCTGCGCCAGCGCGGGGGCGTCGTTGGTGCCGTCGCCCATCATCGCCACGAGCTTGCCGCCGTGCTGCTCCTTGCGGATGTAGGCGAGCTTGGCCTCGGGGGTGGCCTGGGCGATGAAGTCGTCCACGCCGGCCTGCTGGGCGATGGCCTTGGCCGTCAGCGGGTTGTCGCCTGTGACCATCACCACGCGCAGGCCCATCTGCCGCAGCCGCCGGAACCGCTCGCTGATGCCGGGCTTGAGGATATCCTCGAGCTTGACGACGCCGACGAGGCGGTCGTCCTCGGCGACGGCCAGCGGCGTGGCGCCGCCCGAGGCGATCGCGTCGACGGTCTGCTGGTAGCCGTCGGGGATGGCCCCTCCCAGGCCCTCGACGTAGCGGGCGACGGTCTCGGGCGCCCCCTTGCGGATCTTCGCGCCTCCGGGCAGGTCGATGCCGCTCATCCGGGTCTGCGCCGTGAACTCGAAGAACGTTGCGCCCGCCGGGGCCTCGCCGTCGACGGCCGCTTGCTGCCGGGCCAGCTCGAGGATGCTCTTGCCCTCGGGCGTCTGGTCGGCCATCGACGCCAGGCCGGCCAGCCGCGCCACCTCGCGGGGGTTGGCCCTCCCCAGCGGCACGAACTGCGTCGCCCTGCGGTTGCCGATCGTGATCGTCCCCGTCTTGTCCAGGAGCAGCGTGTCGATGTCGCCGGCCAGCTCGACCGACTTGCCGCTCTTGGCGATGATGTTGGCCACCAGCGCCCGGTCCATCCCCGCGATGCCGATGGCGGCCAGTAACGCGCCGATGGTCGTCGGGATCAGGCAGACCAGCAGCGCGATCAGCGTGGGGATGTCCAGCGGGTGCGCCGCGTCGAAGTAGAGCCACATCGGGTAGAGGGTCGCGGTGACGATCAGGAAGATGATCGAGAAGGCGGCCAGGACGATCGTCAGCGCGATCTCGTTGGGCGTCTTCTGGCGGATCGCCCCCTCGACCAGCGCGATCATGCGGTCGAGGAAGCTCTGGCCGGGCTCGGCCGTGACCTGCACGACGATCCAGTCGGACAGGACGCGGGTGCCGCCGGTGACGCCGGATTTGTCGCCGCCGGCCTCGCGGATCACCGGGGCGCTCTCGCCGGTGATCGCCGACTCATCGACCGAGGCGACGCCCTCGACGATCTCGCCATCGGAAGGGATCACTTGCCCGGCTTCGACCACGACCAGGTCCCCGGCGCGCAACCGGGTCGAGGAGACGATCTCGCCCTTGCGCGATGCGAGATCGTTGATCCGATAGGCCGGCGTGTCCTGGCGGGTGGCCCGGAGGCTGTCGGCCTGCGCCTTGCCCCTGGCCTCGGCCAGCGCCTCGGCGAAGTTGGCGAACAGGACCGTGATCAGGAGCCAGGCGGTCAGGGATGCCTGGTAAATGATCAGGCCCGTGGCCGCGTGATGGAGGATCGACTGGACGGTGATGATCGCGGTCAGGACGGTGCCGACCTCGACCAGGAACATGACCGGGTTGCGCATCATGTTGCGCGGGTCGAGCATGACGAACGATCGCCAGGTGGCCATGCGGACCAGTGCCGGCTCGAACAGCCGGAGGCGTCGCGCGTGGCGGCGTTGCATCTTGAAGGCTTGGGCCTCCGAGGCGCTCCGCTTGGGCGCCCCGACTTCGGTATCAAGGCTCATGGGTCTTCGTTCCCTATAGATCCCTAGGAGTGATTCGGTGACGTCGGATACGGTGGATGATCCTTGGGCATCTGTCTCATCGCCGGGCGGTTCGCGCGAAAACGTGGTCGGGCCCTACGGCCCCATCGCAACCATCAGGTGGTCGGCCACCGGGCCGAGCACCACCGCCGGCATGAAGGACAGGGCGCCGACCAGGAGCACCGTCCCCAGCAGCATCCCGGCGAACGTCAGGTTGTCGGTGAGCAGGGTGCCGGTCGTCTGCGGCACGCGCTTCTTCTGCGACAGGAACCCGGCCACCGCCAACGGCAAGATCAGCGCGGGGAACCGGCCCAGCAGCAGGACGATCCCCGTGGCGATATTCCACGGCGGGTTGTTGTCCGCCAGGCCCTCGAAGCCCGAGCCGTTGTTCGCCGCCGCCGACGTGAACTCGTAGAGGATCTCGCTGAACCCGTGCGGGCCGGGGTTGGCCACGGTCTTCGTGCCCCACTCCGTCGCCGCGAACAGGCCCGCCCCGCAGCAGATCAAGAGCGGATGGAAGAGGACGGCCAGCATCGCCAGCTTGACCTCCTTGGCCTCGACCTTCTTGCAGAGGTACTCGGGCGTCCGCCCGACCATCAGCCCGGCCAGGAAGACGGCGACGATGACGTACATCAGCATGTTCAAGAACCCGGCGCCGACCCCGCTGAAGACGACGTTGAGCATCATCATCGCCATGGGGACCATGCCGGCCAGCGGGTTGAGGCTGTCGTGCATGCTGTTGACCGAGCCGTTGGAGGTGGCCGTGGTCATGGCCGCCCAGGTCGCCCCGGCGATCGGGCCGAGCCGGGCCTCCTTGCCCTCCATGTTCGGCCCCCGGGCCACCGGCAGCCCCTCCGTCGCGGCGCTGGGCTGGGTCTCGGCCCAGATCGCGATGATCGCCCCGGCCACGAGGATCACGAGCATGACCCCGTAGATCACGGCCGCATGCCGCATGTTCCTGAGCATGTACCCGGCCATCACGATCGAGGCCATCGGCAACATGACGATCGAGGCGATCGACAGGAGGTTGCTCCAGGGGGACGGGTTCTCGAACGGGTGGGTCGAGTTGGGGCCGAAGAAACCGCCGCCGTTGGTCCCGGCCTGCTTGATCGCCACCAGCGCCGCCACCGGGCCGCGCGCGATCGTCTGGGTGGCCAGCTTCGTCGCCTCGCCGTCGACCGTCGTCGCCTGCGCCGCCGGCTGGAACGTCATCGGCACGCCGGTGCCGACCAGCACCACGGCGATGACGAGCGCCACCGGCACGAACACCAGCACCAGGCTCCGCATCAAGTCCACGTAGAAGTC
>JAFANO010000325.1 GCA_019232645.1 Planctomycetaceae bacterium
TAGAAGAACCCGTCGCGCTCGTCCCAGAGCTGGTAATCGCGGTTCCCCATGTTCTTCATCGCGGCGGCGACGTAGACGTAGTGCTGGAAGAACTTCGAGGCCATCCCCTCGTAGACCGCGTTCTCCTTGGCCAGTTCGAGGGCGATCCGCATCAGGACCAGGCAGAACATCCCCATCCAGCCGGTCGCGTCCGACTGCTCGATCCACGACCCGTCGGCGCAGCGGACGCTGCGGTCGACGACCGTGATGTTGTCGAGCCCGAGGAACCCCCCCTCGAAGATGTTGTTCCCCTCGCGGTCGACCTTGTTGATCCACCAGGCGAAGCTGATCAGGAGCTTGTGGAAGCAGCGCTCGAGGAAATCCCGGTCGGCCTTGCCCGAGCGGATCCGGTCCATGTTGTAGACCCGCCAGACCGCCCAGGCGTGGACCGGCGGGTTCAGGTCGGAGAACTCCCACTCGTAGGCCGGGATCTGGCCGTTGGGGTGCTGGAACTGCTCGAACAGGAGGACCCAGAGCTGGTGCTTGGCATAGGCGCCGTCGATCAGGGCGAACACGACGGCCTGAAACGCCAGGTCCCAGGCGGCGAACCAGGGATACTCCCACTTGTCGGGGACGGTCATCACCCGGAGCGAGTTCAGGTGCCGCCAATGGACGTTGCGGATCGCCTGCCGCGAGGCCGGTGAGGGGCGGTCGGGGTCGTCGCCGTTGAGCCAGACGTCGACGTCGAAGATGTACGACTGCTTAGTCCAGAGCAGGCCGGCCAGCGCCTGGCGCTGGACCATCCGCTCGTCGGCCGTCGCGCCGGCGGGGGCGAGCGACTCGTAGAAGGCGTCGGCCTCGGCGCGGCGCAGGTCGATCGTCGCGTCGACATCGTCGAGGGGCGCTGCGAGGTTGGCGTCGTCGCACAGCCTGAGGCGGAGGACGGCCGACCCACCCGGCGGGATCGCGCCGAACCGGTAGTGGATGGCGGCCTTGGTGCCGATCCGCCCGGGGTTGATGCAGTCCTCGCCGTCGATCAGCCAGCGATGGAAGGAGTCCTTGACGTAGGGCGTCCGGTTGAAATGCCCCGGCCCGAAGACGCGCGGCTGATTCGTCTCGTTGTTCGTGAAGACCGCGACGCCGTCCCCGGGGGCGTACAGGGTCCTCGGGCCGAGCCGGTAGAGGATCGGGATCGACTGGAGCGTCTCGACCTTCGAGTCGTCGGTCACCAGGCTGAGGAAGCTCGGCCCGACGGGCCCCGGCGCGATCTTCGGCTCCGGGCCGGGGGTCCGGCCCCACGACCAGGTGTTGCGGAACCAGAGATGGGGCAGGACGTGCAGCGCGGCCGGCTCGCGGCCTCGGTTGATCGCCTCGATCCGGATGACGATGTCCTCGGGGGTCACCTTGGCGTACTCGATGACGACGTCGAAGTAGCGGTCGTCGTCGAAGATCCCCGTGTCCATCAGCTCGTACTCGAGGTCGTGGCCGCCCCGGCGGCGATTCTCCGCGACCAGCTTCGCGTAGGGGAATTCCCGCTGCGGGTACTTGTAGACGCACTTCATGTACGAGTGCGCCGGCGTGTTATCGACGTAGTAGTAGTAGTCCTTCACATCCTCGCCGTGGTTCCCCTCGGGCGAGCTGACGCCGAAGTACCGCTCCTTGAGGATCGGGTCGCGGCCGTTCCAGAAGGCGGGGGCGAACACGAGGAGCTGGTAGCGGTCGCAGATCGCGGCGATGCCGTCCTCGCCCCAGCGATACGCCTTGCTCCGGGCCAGCTCGTGCGGCAGGTATTCCCAGGCGTTGCCGTCGGCGCTGTAGTCCTCGCGGACGGTCGCCCAGGCGCGATCGCTGACGTACGGGCCCCACCGTCGCCAGCCGGTCACGTCGTCGCGAAATTCCCTGATGCGCTCGTGTTCTTTGGTCGGCATGAACGAGACCGGGATCGGAAAAAGACGAATTCACTAGGATTCGGACGGCGGATTCCCAGGATGATCAGGAGTGATCGACCGCGCGTCGCGGCCGGCGCGGCCCGGGCTCGAGGGTGTGATGGGTATTCCAGAGATTTTGTAAGCTCTGTCCGGATCGCGAATTCGAGGTCTCGAATTCGCGAACTTCAATTTCCGAAGCGAAAGAACATCCCAGGATGACGGATCATCCCGATGGCGAGATCCCTCATTGGATCGCCCCGAAGACGAGGGCGAGCGGGAGCGGGGTGGGCCCGATCAGCAGAGCCTCCGCGCATAGTGGGCGGCGCCCAGCAGGGGGGCTCGGGGATCGAGCGCCACGCTCACTGCGATCTTCCTCATGAACTCGGTATAACGGCCCTTCTCGACGAACGCCCGCTGAAACGTCCCCTGCCGCAGCGCGGGGAGCAGCTTGGGCGCGATCCCGCCGCCCACGAAGACGCCGCCGGTCGCGACGCTCCGCAGCGCGAGGTTGCCCGCCTCGGCGCCATAGATCGTGGTGAAGAGCTCGACCGTGGCGACGCAGAGCGGGTCGGCGCCGCTCAGCCCCAGGTCGGCGATCGTGGCATTCGGGTCGCCGACGGCGAGCCGCTCGGCCATCTCGGGCGACTCGGTGCCGTGGCCGCAATCGCGCAAGAACTGATAGATATTATGGAAGCCCGGGCCCGACAGGACGCGCTCGTAGCTGACGTGGCCGCCGAACTTCGCGGTGAGATAGCGCAGCAGCTCGATCTCCAGGGGGGTCCTCGGCGCGAAGTCGCCGTGGCCCCCCTCGGAGGCGATCGGGTGATGGTGCGTGCCGTCCCAGTAGAGCATCGCCTCGCCCAGCCCAGTCCCGGCGGCGATGACCGCGACGTTGCTCTTCACGCCGGGCGCCCGGCCCGGCTGGAGGACGAACACCTGCTCGGGCCGGAGGAAGAGCATCCCGTAGGCGGCCGCCTCCAAGTCGTTGAGCAGCTTGACTCGCGGCACCTCGAGCCCGTCGGCGAGCGCCCGCTCGTCGAGCACCCAGGGGAGGTTAGTCGTCTGGCACCTGCCATCGACGACCACCCCGGCGACCCCGAAGCAGGCCCCGCAGAGCCCGCCCAGGGGGTTGCGTCCCGAGAACTCGGCCAGGATCAGGTCGAATGTCGCGTAGGCCTGGCTCGAGAAGATCTCCTCGCGGACCGGTCGGAGCCCGTCGCCGGATTCTTCGAAGAGTGCCAGGTCCGTCTTCGTGCCGCCGATATCGCCAGCCAGGAACATGCTCTCCTCCCTCCCTCGAGGGGGTGATCCCAAGCACCGGATCAGGTCAGGGCTTCGGCCATCGTCCGGGATGCTCGGAGGGCCTCGAAGAACAGGGTGTCGCGCGCGAAGTCCTGGAGTTGGAAGGCGACCAGGAGCGCCCCCGACTGGATCGGCGCCTGCAAGATATGGGGCTCGGCCTCGAGGCTGAGCGACCAGGCCGCGAGGCGGCCCGGGGCTGTCATGGCGAACGTCATGGCCAGCGACTGGCCGCCCGAGCGCCACGAGACCGCGACGTCGCGGACCTCGGGGTCGCCGCCGTCAAGGCGCCGGAGCCGGACCTCGACCGGGCCGTGTGCCGCCCGGAACCTCCAGGCGTAGTCCCAGCCCCTGGCCCAGGTCCGCCCGGCCGGTCGCCAGCCGAGACAGGCGGCGAGCCAGCCGACGAGCAGCCAGGCCTGGGGCAGACCGCGGGGGCCGTGCTCGACCTCGACGAGCTGGATCGCCTCGAGCGCCCCGGGCCTCACGGCCGGGTCGAGCGACTGGCTGATCAGGCGGCGCCAGGGCTTGAGCCGCCGCCAGCTCAGGTCGGCGATCCGCGTCGCGTCGGGATCGGCCCCGGCCGCCCATCGCGCCGCGGTGATCGTCCCGCGGACGGGGTCGGTCCAGGTCAGGCTGGAGTAGACGACCTGCGCGGCCATCTCCTCGAGCTCGGTGAAGAGCGGGCCGCCCAGCGAGGGGGCCTCGTGGCTGGCCCACCAGAGCGAGGTCGGGAGGTCGCCGATCAGGAGCTCCCGCGCCGTCGAGGGGAGACTCAGGATCGCGTCGCCCGAGGCGTTGATCGTGACGTGCTCGGAGCAGACTTGGTGGTGATCGCCGACCAAGTGGCAGTGCGCCGAGACGTAGGCATCGATGTCGTCCTCGGGGTCCTCGGCCTCGCCCGTAAGCAGCAGGACACGGCAGGGGTGGGCCCGGACGATGGCGGGGACCTGCTCGGCGACGTCGCGGGCCTGCTCCCGGGTCGCGCAATAGATGATCAGGTTCGACATGCAAGCGCGGACCAGGACGTCCTGCGTCGCGCCGTCGCCCTCGGGGGGCTTCCAGAGCTGGTTCAGCTCGCGCTCGATCGCGGCGAGGTCCACCTCTCGAGGCGGGTGCGAGCTGAGCCGGGGGTCGGGGTTTGCCGAGGTCATAGCGTCCTCCATTCGCGATGGTCCGACTCGATCAGCCGGTCCGCCTCGAGCGGCCCCCAGGTCCCCGCCGGGTACTCGGGGAGCCAGCGGGCGCCGCTGCGCGCCCAGGCGTCGAGGATGGTGTCGATCCACGTCCACGACGCCTCGACGCCGTCGCGCCTCATGAAGAGCGTGGCGTCACCGGCCATGACGTCGAGCAGGAGCCGCTCGTAGGCCTCGGGGGTCTGGTCGCCGTAGGTCGTGTCGTAGCGGAAGTCCATCCGGACCGGCCAGATCCGGACCTTGGGGCCGGGCCGCTTGGTGGCGATCCGGAGCGAGAGCCCCTCGTCGGGCTGGATCCTGAGCGCCAGGACGTTCGGCTGCAGCGGCGCGTCGGGGTTGAGGTTGAAGAGGATCTCGGGCACGGGCTTGAATTGCACGGCGATCTCGCTGGCGCGCTTCGGCAGGCGCTTCCCCGTCCGAAGATAGAACGGGACGCCCGCCCAACGCCAGTTGTCGACGAAGACCTTCAGGGCGACGTAGGTCTCGGTCGTCGAGTCGGGCTTGACCCCCTCCTCGCGGCGATAGCCCGGCACCGCCACGCCATGGTGGTAGCCCGGCCCGTACTGGGCGCGGACGACGTGCGTCTCGACGTCCTTGCCGGTGAGCGGGCGGAGGCAGCGGAGCACCTCGATCTTGTGGTCGCGGACCACGTCGGCGTTCATCGACCAGGGGGGCTCCATCGCCGTCACGCAGAGCAGTTGCAGGATGTGGTTCTGGACCATGTCGCGCAGCGCGCCCGCCTCCTCGTAGTAGCGCGCGCGGGTGCCGACCCCCTCCTCCTCGGCCACCGAGATCTGGACATGGTCGATGTACTTCTGGTTCCAGAGCGGCTCGAAGATCGAGTTGCCGAACCGGACGACCATCAGGCTCTGCACGGTCTCCTTGCCCAGGTAGTGGTCGATCCGGAAGATCTGGCGCTCGTCGAAGACCCTGGCGAGCGTGGCGTTGACCTCGCGGGCGCTGGCCAGGCTGTGGCCGATCGGCTTCTCGACGATGATCCGGGTGAACGGCCCCTCCCCCTCGCGATTGACCAGCCCGGCGGCGTGGAGCTGCTGGACGCAGACGCGGATCAGGCTCGGCGGGACCGCCAGGTAGAAGATCCGGTTGCCGGGGATGCCGAACTTGGGCTCGATCTCCTCCAGTCGCCGCTTGAGCCCCTGGAACGCCGCCCCGTCGTCGAAGCGTCCGCGGACGTAGAACAGCGCGCGCTGGAAGTCGAGCCAGTGCTGCTCGTCGATCGGCCGCCGCGAGAACTTCGCGACGCCGTCGTGCGCAAAGGCCCGGTAACGCTCGTCGTCGTAGTCGTCCATCGCGAAGCCGAGCACGGCGAAATTCGTCGGGAGGACCCCGTCGAGCGCCAGGTTGTAGAGGGCCGGAAGGAGCTTCCGGTGCGACAGGTCGCCGCTGCCGCCGAAGATCACCAGGGTGCACGGCTGGGCCGTGGCCACCTCCCCGACGTCGACGGTCAGCGGGTTCTGCGTGGACGTCTGGCTCATCGGTCTCGTCCAGAAGGTGAAGCGGGGCAACACAAGGCCTCGACCCTGCATGCCGCATTCCCCGTGCCCGGCGCCCGTCAGCCGCCGCTGGGCCGCTCGACGTGGCCGCCGAACTTGTTCCGCATGGCCGAGAGCACCTTCTCGGCGAAGGTGTGGTCCTGCCGCGACCGGAACCGCGTGAACAGCGCCGTCGAGAGGACGTCGGCCGGCACCG
>JAFANO010000585.1 GCA_019232645.1 Planctomycetaceae bacterium
CGTCAGGGCCCCCACGACGCCGCCGGCCGCCAATGCGATCCCGAGGAACCAGATCGACCAGTAGATCGTGTAATATCGGTCAACCTGATGCAGGGAGATCGTCTCCAGGACGAAGCCCAGGAGGCCAAGCCCGATCCCCATTACCCCCAGCTTGCCCGAGGTCGCGAGACTCCGGGCCCGTGCCAGGAAGCCCGCCAGCAGCCCGGACGCGGCGACCAGCGCGATCAGGATGACGGCCGCCTGGATCGGTCGCCGCCCTCGCGCGGCCTCGTCCCCGCCGACAGCCCTCAACGCCTGGCGCAGTTGATCCGTAAGCCAGTAGCGGTAGGGATGCGTCATCTCCACGGCGAAGAGGAGGGCCAGCGCCGCGATCCCGAGCCACGCCCGGCGCTCGCGGTCACGCGATCGGGACGACACGGCGAAGGCCCCGAACCCGATGGCCGCCCAGCAGGTCACGGAGAGCCACATCAGATGGGCCCCGTTCGCTCGCACCGACGCCTCGACCGTCTCAAGCATCGTCGCCGGCTCCACGGTCCCTCCCGACCGTCTCTCCGCGGGAGGGATGCGGGACGCGCCCTCGCCTGTCGGGACACTCGCCGGGACGCTATCATAACCGAACGAGGCTCATGGGTGTAACCAGATGGAATCGTTGCCTCTGGCTCGACCCCACCCCGCGCCCCGGCGACGCGAACGACACGGGCCGCTCGTCTCACCGAGGTCTCATGACACTGACCATCCCGACCCTGCTGCTCGGCGCCTGGGTCTTCCTTACGATCCTCCTCTACCAGCGACTCGACGGTCGACGGGCGGCGCTCATCGCCATGATCGGCGGCTGGGCCATCCTGCCGACCGGGGACTATCCCGAGGAGGTCATCCGCATCGGGAAGGAGAGCCACGGGCCGACGCACGCGGTCTCGATCCCGACGCCGCCGTGGTTCAACAAGGCCACGGCGATCGGGCTGGGCTGCCTCCTCGGGGCAGTCCTCTTCGACTGGCCGACCCTGAGACGCCTCCGCCCCCGGTGGTTCGACTTGCCGGCGATCGTCTGGGTCCTGGTCCCGATCGCGTCGGCGGTGTCCAACGATTTGCCATGGGAGGAGGGGCTGGCCCGGTCGCGATCCCTCGCGCTCGCCTGGGGCGTTGCTTATACGATCGGCCGCGCCTCCTTCGCCGACGGCCCCGCTCTCCGCGCCTTCGCGCGCGCCTGGATGACGGCGGGCCTGGCCTGCCTACCGTTTGCCCTGGCCGAGTTCGCGGTCGGCCCCTTCTGGTATCACGTCTTCTACGGCGGCCATCCGTATCGCTTTGACGGGGACGAGCGGTATTTCCTCCATCGGCCCCTCGTCTTCCTCGAGCACGGCAATGAGTTCGGGATCTGGTCGGCGACCGCGGCCGTCGCGGCGGCCTGGCTGTGGGCGGTGGGAGACCTGCCGAGCTGGGGCGTGGGTCGGCTGCGGGTCCCCGGGTTCGCCGCCGTCGCGAGCCTGGTCGCGGCCTGCCTGCTCTGGCAGTCCTTCGGGAGCATCCTCCTGATGCTGGTCGCCCTGGCGCCGCTGGTCGCGAACCGACGGACCGGGATCTCCTTGCGCTCCGTGATGGTAACGGGCGTCGTCCTCCTGAGCCTGGCGATCGCGGCGGCGGGGGCCTGGGTGGTCTTCAATGGCGGCGTCGAGGGCCTCCGCGGCCAGGTCCGGGGGCTCTTCGGCGCGATCGGTCGAGGGTCGTTCACCTGGCGATTGGCCCGCATCGAGGAACACTTTCCACAGATGGCCCGGCGTCCAATCCTGGGTTGGGGTCGGGCCGACTGGTCGTCGCGTTCGCCCGGTGGCACGTTCGAGGCCCCCCCCGCCCTGAGCCTCTGGCTCCACGTCACCGGGATGTTCGGCGCCACCGGCCTGGTCGCGTCCGCGAGCCTGATGCTCCTGCCCATCGCCGCGACGCTGATCCGCCTGAAGTCGTTCCCCTGGAACGTCGCACCCTGGGCCTATGCCACCCTGGCCGCGGTCCTGCTCGCCCTGAATTTTGCCGACCTCGCCAATAACAGCGGCTTCTTGCTGCCCGTGCTGCTGGCCGCGGGCGGGCTGACGACCTGCAGCCTCGACCGCCCGCACGCCCGCCGCGGATGAGCTCGACAATCACGCCCGATGACCGGCAACGAGTCGCAGCCCTCCCCGGCCATCTCTGGTACAACGACCCCGACCGAGGCTTGCTTCGCAAGGAAGGTGGACGTGGCCGACGGGGTTGTTCCTCCGTACAAACCACGCGGCGACAGAAACCCATCATCGATGAGATTCGGACCCGTTCCACCGGTCGGAATTCCTCCCCTTTCCTTCGACGCGCTCGATCGGGGCGAGTTTTTCTGGTATTTTCGCCTGACGGATTGGAGAACCGAGACGGAAAAGTCTCCGGCTCGAATGGGGCAACTCGTGGCATTGACGTCTTCGACTCACCTTGGTCTCCGCCACCCAACCCCGCCCCACAAGGAGGGAGGACTTCTCTTCCTCCCTCCCCCGTGTGGGAGAAGGCTGGGGTGAGGTGGCCGGGGGAGGCACGGCCCAACGACGCCGCCAGGTCGCCTCGATGAGCCAAGTCTTCGCTCCTCCGAAAGATCCCCGAGCAACTTCAGGAGAAAGACCCGTGACCAGCCCCCAACCCAACCCGCCTACGGATGGTGCGAAGATCACGATCCAAAATGGCAAGCTAAACGTCCCCGATCGCCCCATCATCCCGTTCATCGAGGGAGACGGCACCGGCCCGGACATCTGGCGTTCCAGCGTGCGCGTCCTCGACGCGGCCGTGCGGAAGGCCTATGGCGGCGAGCGCCAGATCAAGTGGATGGAGGTCTACGCCGGCGAGAAGTCGTACGCGCAGTTCAGCACCTGGCTGCCCGACGAGACTGTCGCCGCCTTCCGCAATTACCTCGTCGGCATCAAGGGCCCGCTGACCACTCCGGTCGGCGGGGGCATCCGCTCACTCAACGTCGCGCTCCGGCAACTACTCGACCTGTACGTCTGCCTGCGCCCGGTCCGCTGGTTCAAGGGCGTCCCCTCGCCCGTCAAGTCCCCCGACAAGATCGACATGGTGATCTGCCGCGAGAACACGGAAGACGTCTACGCCGGCATCGAGTTCGAAGCCGGGACCGAGGACGCGAAGAAGGTGCTCAGGCTGCTCAAGGACAACTTCCCGCAGATGTACCAGAAGGTCCGCTTCCCGGACTCCTCCGCGTTCGGCTTCAAGCCCATCTCGAACGAGGGGAGCGTGCGGCTGATCCGCGCCGCGATCGAGTACGCCATCAAGAACAAGCGCAGGAGCGTGACGCTGGTGCACAAGGGCAACATCATGAAGTTCACGGAGGGGGCGTTCCGCAACTGGGGCTACGCCCTGGCCGAGCGCGAGTTCTCCGACCGCACCTACACCTGGACGAAGTGGGAGCGGACCCGGGCCCAGCAGGGCGAGGCCGCGGCCAACGCCGAGCAGAAGGCGGCGCTGGACTCGGGCAAGGTCCTGGTCAAGGACGCGATCGCCGACATCACCCTCCAGCAGGTGCTCACCCGGCCCGAGGAGTTCGACGTGATCGCCACGCCGAACCTCAACGGCGACTACCTCTCCGACGCGCTCGCGGCGCAGGTCGGCGGCATCGGCATCGCGCCGGGCGGCAACATCAACTACGTCTCCGGCCACGCCGTCTTCGAGGCGACCCATGGCACCGCCCCCAAGTATGCCAACCTCGACCGGGTCAACCCCGGCTCGGTGATCCTCTCGGGCGAGATGATGCTCCGCTACATGGGCTGGACCGAGGCCGCCGACCTGATCATCCAGGGGATGGACGGCGCGATCGGCGGCAAGACCGTGACGTACGACTTCGCGCGGCTCATGGAGGGCGCCAAGGAGGTCAAGTGCAGCGAGTTCGGCGATGCCGTGATCGCCAGCATGTGACCCGGGCGCGACCGCGCCGAGGGGGTGGGCCGCCGGGGAACAAGGACGACGCATCCTCCCGATCGAACCCCCCTCGGCGGCCGACGCGGCCTCCCCCTCCAGTGGAGCCTTGCCATGTCGATCCATCCCGGCCTCCGCCGACTCGCCCAACGAGGCGCGACGGCGATCCTCGCCGCCTTCAAGGATTACGAACGGCAGTTCCGCAACATCACCCGCCGTGCCAAGTCGCGGTTCGAGCATCGCGAGTGGCACGGCATGCAGCGCGACGCCGTCGAGCGGCTCGCGCTGTACGGCGTCGTCATCACCCGGATCGTCGACGAGGTCCACGACATCCTCGGCCCGACGGTCCACGACCGGACCTTGTGGGCGGCGATGAAGGCCTATTACTCCCGGCGCATCCACACCTGCCAGGACATCGAGCTGGCCGAGACCTTCTTCAACTCGGTGACCCGACGGCTCTTCGATACGGTCGGTGTCGACCCCAAGATCGAGTTCCTGTCCTCCGACCTCGACATGAAGCCCCCCTCGGGCTCCCTGGTGTACAGGACTTTTGCGGGGGACAAGTCGCTCCCCGACGTGATCGAAGAGATCCTGGAAACGTACTCGTTCTCGGTCGCCTTCGAGGACCACGAATACGACGCGCGGCTCGTCGCGCAGGCGATCGAGAGCGAGCGGCGAGCGGTCGGCCTGCTCGAGCGGATCGATGAGATCGACATGATCCGCTGGGTCTTCTTCCGGAACAAGGGCGCGTATCTCGTCGGTCGGATCCGC
>JAFANO010000606.1 GCA_019232645.1 Planctomycetaceae bacterium
GCGCCATCCACTCGGGGCCGGTCCGGACGCGATCGAGCTTCTCAGGGGTTTTCGGCTTCTCCTCGAAGTCAATGACGCGGCCGGTGGCGTCGATCCGCATGATCCCGCACGCCCGGGCCTCCTCCTCGGGGACCGGCAAGGTGGCGATCGTCGCCTCGGCCTTGTTCTCCACGTGGGTCCGGATCATGTCCTGGAAGTCCATCCGGTAGAGCTGGTCGCCCGAGAGGATCAGGACGAGTTCGTAGCGCTTCTCGGTGAAGTAGGGGATGTTGCGGCGTACCGCGTAGGCGGTCCCTTGGTACCACGTCTCGTGCTGCATCGTCTGCTGCGCCGCCAGGACCTCGACGAACCCGCCGCCGAACGGGTCGAACTTGTAAGTGTTGGAGATGTGCCGGTGCAGGCTCACCGAGTTGAACTGGGTCAGCACGAAGATCTCGCTGAGCCCCGAGGAGATGCAGTTGGAGATCGGGATGTCGATTAGGCGGTACTTGCCCGCGATCGGGACGGCGGGCTTGCTCCGCAACTTGGTGAGCGGGTAGAGCCGAGTCCCCCGCCCGCCCCCCAGGATCAGACAAATCACACTGACCATGACAGTCCCCACTGACCTAGAGGGATGTGCTCCGCCCTCGACGCCCGGACGGGAGCGCCGATCGACCGCTGGCCCCGATCTCGGGCGCGCTCGAGGCGGGAGTTGGTACGGAGAACGGATCGGAGCGCTCGTCGCGCGATCTCGCCGCCCCGCGCGACGAGCGCCATCAGACCTGAGGAGAGCGAACCGCACGCCAGGAAGGCTCTCGGACGGGTGCAGGTCGCGGACCGTGCTCACTTCGAGGGCCCCGGCCGGGACGACCCGTGGGCCGGCGGGGCCACGGACCCCGCGCGGCCGGCCGGCCCCTCACCAGCCCATCGCCATGTTTGACTCGATCGCCTTGCGCGCGCCTTCGAGGTCGCTCCCGGTCTGTTGCATGTAAAGGCGGACCGCGTGCAGCTTGTCCCCCTGCGCCTTGGCCAGACAGTCGCGCGCCGTGGCGCAGGGGTCGGTCAACCCCTTGATCCCCAGCAGGTTCTTCGAGATCACCCAGGCATCGCGCGGGCGATGGCTGACACGCAAGACCTCCTCGCTGGGGTAGTTCGCGTGCGCGAAATCACGCGCGGCCGCCTCGTTCGCGACGCAAGCGATCATAATGTGCGACGTGGTTTCGACCTCGTAAAGGGGCATGACCGTTACCCTTTCCTGGAAGAGAGTGAGCCAGGGGCCATGCGCAGCTCGTGACCGGAGTGCGGCTCCTAACTGGGGATCGTACACCCCGGCCGGACTCGGGTCAAACCCCCGCCGGGGCCGTCGTCGAGTTTCGGGAGAGGGGCGCACCGTGTCGAGGTGGGCTTCGTTGCACCGACGCTAGGGTTAAGTTTCCCACCCCGAAGGGCGCAAGATTTCCAGCTCGGCGTTTGTGAACGGCCGGTTCCTTCCGACCCGCTGTCCAGTTCAGGCCGACTTTGCGTCGCTGCCGCCGAGGTGCGGAGGAACGCCCCCGGCTTGCTGTCCGGTGCGAGGTCGAGACAGAATGTCCTTCACTACAGGGGCGAGCGACGGTTTATCACTTCGAATGTCGCCAGCGAAGAAGGGGGACAATTCGATTCGGAAAACCCAGAGGGAACTCCGGCGGGAGAAACGGTGACGATCTGAGTACAAGCCCATATGAGGAGGGGTATTAGAGTTTATGGGACTGCCGGCAGCCTGCGGCGGCATTCTCCGCCGGCCGATCAACCGCTACGGCCCCGATCTCGTGCTCGTCCCAGGCGGCGCAGCCGGCGGACCGGGACCGGCTCGCACGATCTCGTACGATGGCGGAGAGGCGCAGGACGTCGCCCGTCGACGTCACGACTGTCGGAAGGGAGGCGGACCTTTGCGCCGGATGTTGCCAGGGCCGGCCGCATCGCCCCCACGGCGTGCGCAGGAAATCGCCCCCACGGCGTGCGCAGGAAACGGGCCGCGAGGGGCGTCGTGCGTGCCGATCGATCGGCGACAGCGGCCGCGCGATGGTCCCGGCGAGCGGGGTCAGTCGGGGACCTGCTCCGCCGCCTCGAGCCCGAGCCGGAATGCTCCGCGATTCAGGTCTTCCGTGCCGCGCGGGACGCGCGCCAGGATCGCCTGCACGGCGGCGTGTTCGGTGACGGCCCCGGAGAGCCGGACGATCACGCCGAGCGCCACGATGTTGGCCACGATCGACTTCCCGAGTCGCTCACGCGCCAGCTTCTCGAACGGCACCCGCACCAGCTTCCACTTCGAGACATCGGGCAGCCGCGTCACCGCTTCGGCGTCGACGACGAGGAAGCCTCCTGCGCGCAGGTCCTCGTGGTACTTGTCGAACGCCTCCTGGGT
>JAFANO010000654.1 GCA_019232645.1 Planctomycetaceae bacterium
AGGTCCGGACGTCGGCCGCGCCCGGGACGATCGCCGACATCCCCACGATCGCGACATCCGAAGGCCGCGCCGGGACGTCCGGCTCAAGCTTGGGACGCGTGACCGCCTCGGCGACTCGCTCGAGCCATGCCGGCCCCCCCTCGGCGATCTCGCGATGCAGCGCGGTGATCGTCGTGACCCGGTCGCGGAGCGTCGCCGCCTGGCCGACCATGTAGAGACCGCGCTCGACCTGATCGGCCTCGGCGACGCTCACCAGCGGCGAGCCGGCCCCGAGGCTCCGGTCGATCCCCTTGGCCGCGACGCGGAGCCGGCCGGCGTTCAGCCCCTCCAGTGCGGCGCGGACCTCCTCGGCGGGCCGGCCCTCGTCGAGCAGGCGTTGCCGCTCCCGCGCAAAGACCCGGGTGAACGGCGTCGGGCAGACGCGGACCTCGTGCCCCGGCCCGGTCTCGAGCAGGACGGTCGCGGCGCACCGCAGCGCCTCGGACTGGAACCCGGCGACGATCGCGCCGGTGGCCACCGCCTCGGCGGTGAACAGGTACGCCGTCCCGATCAGGACGCCCACACGGACCCCCCGCGCGGCCAGCGGCGCGGCCAGCGCCGAGACCGCCGCGGCCGATCGGGCGTCGTGGATGCCCCCGGCGAACAGCAGATGAACCTCGCCCGGCTCCGCACCCCGCTCCAACGCCTCAAGAATCACCTCGACTGCCTGCTCCCAGAGGACGAGGCTCGACCTCGGGCCGACGTGCCCCCCGCACTCGCGGCCCTCGAGCACGAACCGCCGCGCCCCGTCGCCCCAGTACTGCCTCAGCAGCCCCGGGGAGGGGACGTGGAGATAGGTGGCGATCCCCAGCCGTTCCAGCTCGCGGGCCTGGTCGGGACGACCGCCCGCGATCAGCGCGAACGGCGGCCGGGCTCGAGCGATGGCCTCGATCTGCTCGCGACGCAGCTCGGGCGGCACGAACCCCAGGATGCCCACGCCCCAGGCGCGCCCCTGGAGACGTTTGGCCGCCTCGTCGAGCAGCCTGCGGACGTCGTCCCCGCGCATCAAGGCGAGCGCCAGGAAGGGAAGCGCCCCGCCTTCGGCAACCGCCTCGGCGAACGCGACCGAGTCGCTGACGCGGGTCATCGGCCCCTGGACGATCGGGAACCGCGTGCCGTGCGACTCGGCCAGAGGCGAACCCTCCGCCAGCGGCCGGAGTCCCCGGGCACCGCGGAGCCCCTCGTCGATCGCCTGCTCGACCGCCTGCACGATCCCGCCGACGGTCACGAACCGCCGGGCCAGCCCCGCCGCACGCGCGGCCTCCTGCCCGATGGCCCAGACCTGCCCGACCTGCCAGCCGACCTCATCGCGGAGCGCGCGCCTCCACGCCTCCCCGCCCTCGGACGCCGACGCCTTCAGCCGCTCCAGGGCCGCCGACGCTGGCATCGCCAGGACGCGGACCGGCCAACCCGCCTCCTGGCCCAGGACGACCGTCTCGCCGCCGTCGAGCCGCTCGACCCGCTCTCGGGCCGGCCCGTCGAGCGGCGACTCGCGCGCCAGCAGCAGCGCCCCGTCGAGGACCACGCCCACCGCACCCGCCGCCACGCACGCCGCGGCCGACCTCGGCCCGATCCCACCCCGGACCCAGGCCGGCACCGCCTCCCGGCCCGCGACCGCCTGGAGCAAGACGAAGGACGACTCGTCGGAGCCTCGACCGCCCGCCTCATGCCCGGCGACGATCAGCCCCTCGAACCCCGCCCGGGCTGCCTCCTGCGCCGAGGCCCGCGAGGTGACCTCGGCCAGGCCTCGCCGTCCCGAGCGCCGGAGGATTTCCAACGCCGCCGCCCAGTCCGTCGCAACAACTTCGGTCACGATCACCACGCCGAGCCGGTCCGGCATCCCCGCCAGCCACCCCGGCTCGAGCGCATCGGCGGACACCCGAAGCCCGAACTCTCGACCAACGACGTACTCAGACGCCCTCCGGGCCGCCTCGGCCGCTCGCCCGGGGTCGAAGCCCAGCCCGAAGTCGAAGGCCCCCAACGCCCCAGCCCGACAGCCCGCGACCACCACCCCGGGATCAACCAGGCCGCCCGGAGAGAGCACGATGATGCGAGGAAAATGCGACGTCATCTGGCGATACCATCCTCGGCCCCCGAATCGTTCAGTCAAGTGTAACCAGCGAAGGGGGGGAGTCAAAATGCGAGTCTTGGAGAAGTTGTGAAGGAGGTCTCCCTCGAGTCTGTCTCATGAAGAATCGAATTCGTGGGAAAAACCCCATTTTTCGTGATCAACGGAACGAATCCGTAACCCGGATCATGCAGAT